>JAZRWZ010000347.1:0-3433 GCA_045599985.1 Acutalibacteraceae bacterium
GCCTCTATTATTTAAGGATTCCCGCTTTACTTGCGGCGGCGACGAGCCGCGAGGGCTGCCAGTGCCAGCAGAGAGAGGGTCGCCGTGGCGGGTTCGGGTACAATGGAAATCGCCGCGTTGCCCGAGGCATCCGTGCTGAAGCTGACGTGCTTCCCTGCCAGTTCGGTGCCGTCTGCCTTGCGGATGGACAGGCCCGAGGCATCCATGTCGATGCGGTTGTCCACACCCGAGAACAGGGTGACGCTCGCGCCTTCTGCACCGTTCTGCAGGGTGGCAAAGTCGGCTTCGCTCAACACGATGATGGTGCCGTTGTTCACCGTCAGGTCACAGCCCATGCTCAGGGTGGCACCCGCCGTGAAGTCAAGGATGGAACCGCTTTCCGTGGTCAGGTTGGCTTCCAGCGTACCGCCGCCTTCGCCGATGACAATCTTGTCGCCCGAAACCAGCGTCAACGCGCCGACATTGGCGTCGCCTTCACCCGCTTCTGCCGTGTCACCCTTGTACACGCCGAGCTTGCCGCCGTCGGAGATATTAATCTCCTTCACGGAAACAACGGTGTTGAGCTTGGTGAGGTTCACCACGCCCTTCTTGGAAACGCTAATCTTGCGCTTCGATTCCTTGGCCATCAGGTCGGCGTCTTCCACTTGCAGAATACCGCCGCTCACTTCCACGTCGCCGGAGAAGTCCTTGGCATCCGTCACGGTCAGCGTACCCTCGCCGCTCTTAGCCAGCGTGCCGCTGCCGCTGATGGATTGGATGGATTCCGTCTTGCCGCTGGCGACATCGCTTGCCAGCTTGGCGTTCTCGCCGCCCATCTCCACCGAGCTGAAAGAGGCGATGGAGCCACCATCCTCAACGGTGAGCGTCTGGCCGTCTGCAACCTTCAACGCGCCCGTCATCTTGGCTTCGCTGTTGAACGTAGTTTCGGTGTCCTTCAACTTCATGGTAGCGGTACCCGCGAGCTGGGAGAGCTTGCTGGTATCATCCATCAGCACGGAGCCTTCGCCAACAACATGCACCTCGTTGGCCTCGCCCTTGACAGCGGTCTGAGATGCGTTCAGCACCACGCCCTCATTAACCGATACCTTGGCGTTGTCGGAGGCGGAGATAACCTTGACACCCGCAGCCAGCGTCTCGTCAAGAATCAGCTGATGGTCGCCCGCCGCACCGTTATTACCAACGGCAATCGCGGTTAATTCTTGGTCTTTCACCTTCTGAATATCCGAGTAGGCCACGTTACCTTCGTTGACGAAATAGGTACCCTTCACGATGTCGGCAAAACCTCTGATATTGAGGGCAGCAGTATCTTTCGTCAGGGTCAATTTGTCAGATGTCTCCCCATCGAGTGTCAGGATCACTTTAGCTGTGTCGACGGTGTAGGCACTACCCGTTGTCAGACTAAAAGCAGTATCGGTCAGGAAGCCGTTGCTCGACGTTTTACCGTTCTCAATAAACTCGGCGTTGCGAATCAAGGTCTGCTCGTCAATGTTGATGGTGGAGCCGTCGGCAATGGCAAGCGTGCCGTTGTTCTGCACCTTGCCCTCAAACGTGATGTTGCCCGACAGGGTAGCCGTCTTACCCGCTGCCACGGCGGTGTTCTTCAGAATCAGGTTGCCCTTGGTGGCATCTATGTTGCCGGACAGGGAAACCACTGCGGTCTTGTCCACTTCGGAGCCGAGGCCGACGGCGTGTGTACCGGTGATGGTGACACCGTCGATGGTGGCAGCCTTGTTCAGCGTCCAGTTGCCTTCGTTGGCCGCCAGAGTGGCGCCGCCATTGATGGAAATGCTGCTGCCTGCACCAGCGGCGTTAGTAAAGAGGTTGCCCTCCTTCACAGAGAGAGTTGCGCCCTCTTCCACAGTCAGACACTTGGCAGCGGTGGCACCGCTCAGGCTAAGCTCACCACCCAGCACGCTGATTGCGCCGCCGACAAAGGCGGATGTATCACCAATGGTCAGCTGACCCGCGCCTGTCTTTTTCAGAGTTCCTAATCCTTCATCTAAAGTTGTCAGTTTTACGCCGCTTAAATCCCATGTTTTCCCGGCATCATTCTGCAAGGTCAGGATGGATTTGTTATTAATCTGAACGGAAGAAACACCGCCAAGGGCTTCATTTGTGGCTTGTGTGAGGGTCAGGTCAGATTCATATCTTACCTCCATGGCGGAGAACTGGGAGAGCTGTGCATTGATGGTTGCGTGGACATTGGATATGGTAAGCTGACTTCCTTGCTGTCCACCCATTACTTTGATGGTATTATTGTCCGCGGCAAGGCTACTGTCCTTTGTGAGGTCCGTGAGCATCACTTTACTGGATGTCACGCCGGAGTATTTTGCAGTGCCGTCGGTACCCGCAGAGATGACGTTGCCACCCAAGAATTTGGCATTATTTCCAATGGAGAGGGAGACGGCTCCATTTACCTTACCATTAGACCCAAGGGCGTATACGTTGCTGTTGGTTCCAAAAGAGCCGCCGTTTATGGTGAGTTCAACACCATCGTTAACAACGCCGTAGAGACCTGTAGAACCGCCATATACATTCACATTCTGATTGAAAATACCGCCGTTGATGAGCAGGTGGGTGCCTTTATTTATGGTTGCTGTTTTAGCTACAGGCTGGCTGCCAGCCACAATATTCTTGTTGAACGTGCCTCCTTCAACCTGAAGATAGGATCCGCCGCCGATGGTGGTGACAGAGGAAGCTGCAGCGATGCCGGGATTAACCACAGCATTAAACGTACCGCCTCGTATAACAAAAGTGCTTGCCCCTGTTATGTCAGCGCTTAATGTACCTCTAATCGCTCCGGTATAGGTAGCATTAGAATCGTCCAGTTCCATGTATACACTACCATCCAATTTACAGCCAGACTCTACCCCCTGCACAAAGTATAGAGAATGGGGAGAATCAGATTTGCTTACACGGACGTATATGTTTCCCTTCTTGTTTGCACTGCCGGCAAGAGCAGAAATACCAGAGTCCGTATAGTTCTGCCGGACATTCTTCATGTCAAAATAAACGTTTTGTCCATCATACAGCGAATCAGAGCGCACGACATTGATATAATGAATACTACTGCCAGATGCATTATATGAAGTCTTGTTCCCCGGAGAATAACCGGGAAATACGCTTTGTATATATGATGAGCTAGGAACCGTAGGACAGAATACGGCTCCTGAGGTTTCGTTCTTTATCGAGCCTTTGGATTCCAGCTTGACTGTAGACCAGTTGAAAGTGTAGTCTGCCGCTGCTGCATAAGAGGTGAGAGAAACGGATGCGATAGCCGCCATGAGGGCGGCGCGTAATCCATGCGGGAGGTGCGTTTTCATGTGGTGAATGAGTTTGATTTTGAATTGTTTTGGAAAACCTTGGGGCAGATAATTTAACGCGATTGTTAAATGTTACCGTTGCCCGGCGCGAGTTTACAGCATTTCAAAAG
>JAZRWZ010000348.1:0-16508 GCA_045599985.1 Acutalibacteraceae bacterium
CTTTTTCAGATTTGAAAATGGATGTCGGATGGTGCTTTGATATTATGGCAAACAAATCAAGGCGAAGCCTTGCATATCATCAATCCCGCAGGGATTGTATCTCATCAGCCCGAAAGGGCTGTATATCATCAAGCCGCAGGGATTTATATGCACGCCTATGGCGCGATGATATGCAAAGGCGGCTTGCCGCCTTTGATGATATACCGCCTGACGGCGGATGATATACCAAGCCTGCGGCTTGGATAAACAAAGAACGCACTTTTGGCAAGCCAAAGTGCGTTCTTTGTTGGAGCGGGGTACGGGAGTCGGACCCGCCTCCTCGGCTTGGGAAGCCGATGTACTACCGATGTACTAACCCCGCATATTCTGTTTTACTGCCCTGATAGTATATCACACTCTTTTCGCAAAATCAACCGAAAAACGGCGATAATTTATTTCTGCATTTTGCCATAAAAGTTGACATAAAACACCGCTCACTATATAATAAATTCAATAGTATGGGGCGGGGCCGACAGCCGTATTTACGGCAGGCGGATGCCCCACGAAAGAAGGATGACACCATGATAGAAAAAAGATATTACGGTACATTAAAGAGCGGTGAGGAGATATTTGCCCTGACCGTTACCAACAACCCCGGTTCCTCCGTGGAGATTTTAACCTACGGTGCCACGGTCAGCAAAATCACCGTGCCCGATAAGGATGGCAATTATGCCGACATTCTGGTGGGCTTTGACGATTTGCAGGGCCATGAGGAGCGCTCGGATAATCAGGGCGTTACCGTGGGCCGTTATGCCAACCGTATCGGCGGCGCCGCCTTCACGCTGGATGGCGAAACCTATCATGTATCTGCCAACGAGAAGGGCAAAACCTGCCTTCATGGCGGCGATGAGCTGAGCCACGCCGTGTGGAAAGCCCTGATTATTGATGACAACGCCATTGAGATGACCTATGACAGCCCCGACGGCGCCATGGGCTTCCCCGGTAATGTGCAGTTCAAGGTCACCTTTACCTTTACCGACCGCAACGAGTTAAAGATTGATTACCTTGCCAAAACCGATAAAAAAACGGTTATCAACATGACAAACCACGCCTATTTCAACCTGGCGGGCGCCACCGCGGGGGATGTGCTGGGCCATGTGCTCATGATTAACGCCGATTGCTACACCCCCACGGATGCGGATTCCATCCCCACGGGCGAGCTGCGCAGCGTGGAGGGCACGGCCTTTGATTTTCGTGAGCCCAAGGCCATCGGCCGCGATATCGGTGCGGATGACGAGCAGCTGAAAATGTGCGGCGGCTATGACCATAACTTCTGCCTGAATGACGGGGACGGCCCCGCCGTAACGGCCTGTGACCCCGAAAGCGGCAGAGCGCTGGATGTTTACACCGATTTGATCGGTGTGCAGCTTTACACCGGCAACTTCCTTGACGGCACGGCGGAGGGCAAGGGCGGTACCAAGCCCGGCAAGCACGCCGGCTTCTGCCTGGAAACACAGTTTTATCCCGATACCCCCAACAAGCCTCAGTTCCCCCAGTGCACGGTAAATGCGGGGGAGAAGTTCCAATCCACCACGCTGTTCAAGTTCTATGTGAAAAAGTAAATTTTGCGGCTTTGCGCTTTTCACAAATTATTATTGCCCCATTCACAAATCCGTTATAATCCCGAGTATAATGAGAATTGTAAAAGCCAAAGGAGGGGAAAATTATGGCAGCAGAAAAAATTCTTGTTGTTGATGATGAAACCAATATTTGCGAATTGCTTCGCCTTTACCTTGAAAAAGAAGGGTTCGATGTTCTGATTGCCAACGACGGTGCCACCGCTGTCAGGTTGTTTCAGGAGGAGAACCCGGCACTGATGCTTCTTGATATCATGCTGCCCGTGCTGGACGGCTGGCAGGTTTGCCGTGAGGTGCGCAAGTTCTCCGATAAGCCCATCATCATGCTTACCGCCAAGGGTGAAACCTTCGATAAGGTGCTTGGCTTCGAACTGGGCGCGGATGACTATGTGGTGAAGCCCTTTGATGCCAAAGAGGTGATGGCCCGCGTGCGTGCCGTGCTGCGCCGCTCCGGTGTGGCACAGCAGACCGATGTGAAAGAGGTCCGCTACGATAAACTGATTATCAACCTTACCAACTACGAGCTGATGGTGGACGGCAAAAAGATTGACACCCCGCCCAAAGAGATGGAGTTGATTTACCACCTGGCCAGCAACCCCAACCGTGTATTCACCCGCGACCAGCTTCTGGATGAGGTGTGGGGCTTTGATTACTACGGCGATTCACGCACGGTGGATGTGCATGTGAAAAGACTGCGCGAAAAGCTGGAGGGTGTCTCCGACAAATGGGAGCTCAAAACCGTTTGGAGCGTGGGTTACAAATTCGCCACCATGGATTAATCGAATCCGATGGGATTCACTGTAAATGAATAAAAAAACGGCAGGGGGGAGAATTTCTCCTTCAGCCGGATAAAAGGAGTGCCGAAACCATGGGAGAAAAACCCGGCAAAAAGGTAACGGTTCGGCGTTCAAGGCTGTTTAAACGGCTGTTTATGAGAACGGTAGCGGTGCTTTTAATAAGCTTTGTGCTTATTGGCACCGCTTTGACCTTACTGGTTTCCAAATACTGGATGAATGAAAAAATGGAGCTGCTCAAGGATAACACCCTTGCCGTGGCAGGCAACACACGGGATGTGCTGGCCTCCTCCTACATGGATGAGAGCAGCCGGGGCTCCATTATTATGATTTGCAACAATCTACGCCAGATTTCCAATGCCATTGATGCGGATGTTTTCATCACCAACCCGGCGGGCAATGTGGTATATTGCCGTGAGCTGCTGCAATCCGACCTGGCTATTTATACCGGCGTTTGCCTGCTGCACGATGCCTACCATATCCCCGGTGAGCTGATGGAGCAGGCCGTGGATGTGGGCTTTGCGGGCACGGGCTATCTGGGCGGTGAATTAAGTAATTACAGCTTTATTGCCAGTTACCCTGTTAAGGTAAATAACACCACCATTGCCGTGGTGTTTTGCACAAAGCCCGTGTGGGACGGCCTTCTGCCCTATCTGCTGGCAATCTTCAGAATATTCTGTATTTCCGCTTTGATTACGCTGGCCATTGCCTTTTTTGTGATTTACGGCTTTACCGCCCGCATGACAAAGCCTTTGCGGGAGATGGCCGCTGCCGCCAAGCAATATGCCAACGGCGATTTTTCCCGCCGCATTTTGCTGCAGGGCGGCGATAAGCTGAGTGAGCAGGATGACGAAATCTCCGATTTGGTCAAGGCCTTTAACTCCATGGCGCAGGCGTTGGCCACGCTGGAGCAGTCACGGCGCAGCTTTGTGGCCAATGTTTCCCACGAGCTGAAAACGCCCATGACCACCATCGGCGGCTTTATTGACGGTATTCTTGACGGCACCATCGAAGGGGAGCGCCGTGACCAATACCTGCGGGTGGTGTCGGACGAGGTGAAGCGCCTGTCCCGCCTGGTGACGGGAATGCTGAACATGAGCAAAATCGAATCCGGCGAATTCAACCTGAAACCCACGGAATTCGATATCAGCAACATGATGATTACCACCCTGCTCAGCTTTGAGCAGATTATCGAGAGCAGACACATTGAGGTGCGCGGGCTGGAGGAAATCGTGCCCAACACCATTCTGGCGGATAAGGATTTGATCAATCAGGTGGTATATAATCTGATTGACAATGCCGTTAAGTTCACACCCGACGGGGGCTACATCGAGCTGACCTCCAAACGGGACGCGGAAAAAATCATTGTGCGGGTGCGCAACAGCGGCCGCGGTATTGACCCCGAGGAAATTGACAAGGTGTTTGAACGCTTCTATAAAGTGGATAAATCCCGCAGTTATGATACCAAGGGCGCCGGTATGGGCCTCTACATCGTGAAGACCATTGTGGAAATCCACGGCGGCAGCATAAAGGCAATCAGTATTCCCAACGATTACACCGATTTTATCTTCTGGCTGCCCCTTTGATTTCTGCTTCCCATGCAGGGAATGACGGTTGCGGATTTACATTTTCTTTTTGTGAAGTTAACATTTTTTTCATATCCTTTCTGCATAATGGGTATGACAACAAAAGGGGCAAAGCAACACAGCCCTTTTTCGGAGGTATAGATATGGATGATTTTGAAAACAGGGAATTCTCCGGTGCCCAGAATGCGGCAGAGCCCGCAGAAGCACCGAAGGCAGAGGAAACGAATACCGACGGCTTTTTTGAGAGCGCTTTTGAAGCCGAGCCCGCCGCCGAACCGGCAGAGCCCGATGCAGCAGAGGAGCAGGCAGCGGAACCCGTAACGGCAGAGCCCGATGAGGGTGCCGAGGCGCAGCCCGCGCAGGAGGAACCTTCACAGCCCGCGCAGGAGGAACCTTCACAAGCTGCACAGGAGGAGCCCCGGCAGGAGCCTTCGCAGGCAGGGCAGCAATCCGCACAGAATGGCGGCTATCAGCAGGCCAACGGGTATTACGGGCAAGCCGGTGGCACCTATCAGGCTCCGCCTTACAATAATCAGCAAACCTATTCACAAACCGGGGCCAATCCCTATTCCTCCGGTTACCGTTACAGTGCCCCCAACGGCTATCAGCAGCAGGGCGGCTATTATCAGCAAGGCGGATATCAGCAGAACGGTTACCAACAAAGCAATTACCAACAGGGCGGTTATCAGCAAACCGGCTACGCACAGGGTGGCTATCAACAACCCGGTTATCAGCAATACGGCTACCGTCCCGCTCAGACCGTTACGGAGCCTGCGGCGGAACCCGCCAATAAAGGAACCGGCAAAAAGATTTTCTTTATTCTGATTGGTCTGGTTCTGGTGGCGGCCATCATCGGCTGCTCCGTCATGCTCAAGAATTTTTCGGAAAAAAGAAAAGCAGGGGGCAATGCCATTGCCTCCCATGAAGAGATAGAGGAAGAGGAGCAGACCTCCAACAACGTGAATATCGCCGTGGTTCCCGCCAAGAGCGATTCCAAGGCCCTTACCGTAGAAAAGATTGCCGAAAAAGCAAGAGAAAGCTGTGTGGGCGTTCTGGTATATGCCAATTCCAATTCCGCCAAGGAGGCGGGGCAGGGCACCGGCATTATCGCCAAAGAGGATGCCAAAAACAAATGCACCTACATTCTCACCTGCGCCCACGTGATTGATGACGGCGGCGTCAGCGTGAAGATTCAGATGGAAAACGGCACCGTATTTGATGCCGAAATCGTAGCCTTTGACGTGCGCACCGATGTGGGTGTTGTTAAGGTGAACCAAACGGGTCTGAACATTGCCGATTTCGGTGATGACACTCAGCTCAAGGTCGGCTCCGCCGTTTATGCCGTGGGCAACCCCGGCGGCGTGGAGTTCTTCGGCTCCTTCACCGACGGTATCGTATCTGCCATTGACCGCCCCATTGACAGTGAAATCGGCTACACCATGAAGTGCATTCAGCACACCGCAGCCATCAACCCCGGCAACTCCGGCGGAGCGCTGGTGAATGTGTACGGTCAGGTGGTGGGCATCAATTCCCAGAAGATTGCCTCCGCAGACTATGAGGGAATGGGCTTTGCCATCCCCATCACCCAGGCTTTGAAAATTGCGGAAGACCTGATTAACTACAAATATGTGCCCAACCGCGCCAAGCTCGGCATCACCTATTACTCCCTGAGTGCCAGCCAGCAGTACAGCATGATTGCCCAAATCAACCAGCTGCCCGCAGGCACCCTGATTATCAACACCATCAGTGACGATTCCTCCCTGGCAAACAGCAATGCTCAGGAATACGACATGATTATTGCCGTGGACGGCAAAGAGCTGACCACCGCCGACATTCTGCTTGAGAAAATCGATAAGGGCAAGGTTGGCGACAAGATGAAGCTCACCCTTTGCCGTGTGAACAGCAACTACACTTTGGAGAAATTTGATGTTGTGGTTACTCTGGTGGAGGATAAGGGCGACACTCGGCAGGAAACCACCACCGCATCCCCCTTCTATCCCTTCGGTGACGGCTTCGAGTTCAACTTCGGCAATTAAGATTTGCCTTTAACAAATTCATAGAATCAAAGCATAAATATAACCCGGCTGAGAGCAGAACGCTTATTTCAGCCGGGTTTTGGTATTATTTGATTAATAAACTGTCTTTACGGATTTCTCGCTTATTACAGCAGGTCAATCAGCTTGATGTGCAGCTTTTTAAAGAGCTTTGCCTTGTGCCACACGCCGGTTTTTGTGAGGGCGTAGAACGAAAGAATCTCTTCCTTTTTATAGTCCTCCGATTTCCTGTTGCTGTAAAGGGCTTCCTGCCAGGTGTTTACGGCATTGCCGAACCGGGTGCCGAAGTCATCGTCAATCAGCCCTGCGGCATCTTTTATTAAAGCGGATTGCGGCACATTCTCCTGAGAAAGGCCGAGGCAGCGCAGCCATTTAACGGATTGTGAAAAAGCGTAATGAATAACGGCGTTGTTGTCGGGGTCGGCAAGCTTCTTTTTGCGTTTGTTTGCCGCGGCAAGCACAATGGCGGCCCAAATAAGAGCGGCCAGAAGCAGCAGCAACAGAAGCAGCAGGAGCAGGGGAGAGGCGTTCTTTGGCACCTCTTGCTGTTTTTGCTTGTTTTCGTTGGCATTCATGCCTTCCTTGCCGCCTTCGCCCTCCTTGAGCTGCTGGCTGCCGGATTCGCCGTTTTCGGTGTTGGAGTTCTGGGGGTCATCCGTGTTGGTGTCGTCCTCAGGGTCATCTTCCACGGGCAGGGTGTCGGGGTCGCGTTCCTCGTCGCTCTTTCCGTCGGCTTCGTCCTGTTCAACAGTGTTCATGTGGTTTTCGCTGTCCTGTTGGTCCTCAGGCAGCTCTTCATCGTCTTTATCCAGCCAATCGCGGATTTTCTCGTTGATTTCGTCCACATAGGGGTTATGGTCATGGTAGCGGGCGGGGTAGATGAAAAAGGTGGAGCTGAGCAGCAGGGCCGCCGCAAGCACCACGGCAAAGCCGGATTGCCAAAGGGTTTTTCGGTGAACGGTGCTTCCTTTGTAACTGCTGGCCATAATCAGGCACAGCATGGCAAGGTAAAGTGCCACATTCAGTATGGGCTTGGGGGCAACACCGAAGTATTGCTCCGAAACCGTAACAATAAACAGCACCAGTATGGGCAAAAACGGGATTTTCTGCAGAGAATAGAAGGCCAGTGCGGCGGAGAAGGCAAACACCACAACGCCGTTGAAGAAAAACTCCGCAAAGGGGTACATCTGCTCCTCAATGGTGACATTCATCATCTGGTAGGAGTAGGACTGTGCTTCCTGACTGGCGGTGAAGATGCGGTTTATCATCAGAAATCCGCCGTTGAGGAAGGTGGAAAAGCCTGTCACAATCAAAAAGATGAAAACAGCGGCAAAGCCGATATTCAAAACGGCAAAAGCTTTTTTGTGAGGCAGGCAGGCGGCCTCCAAAGCCACAGTCACCACGGCAATCACGGCATAAAGCGGGTCGGGAGAGCCTCCCACCGCGTTGAGAAAAGCATAGCAAATCAAAGCCGCGGAAACCGCTGTTGCCAAAGCGGTCAACCACGACCAAAGCCGCTGATTGTTTTGATTTTCGGATTTAAAAGCGAAAATCCCATCGGTTGTATTCACGGGCCAATCTCCTATATTTCTACAATGCTCAATGATTTTTTGAAGGTGTCGGGGGTGATGTAATGCACGGTCACACCGTCAATCACCGTGTTTTCCGTCTGCGCTTCATTCATCATGAAGCAGTTGATGTGGTTGCTGTTGAAAAAGAGGGAGTAGTCGCTGCTTTCGTTCAGGGAGAAAATCATGATGTGCTGAAAGCGGCGAATCTCCAGATCGCTGCCGTAAAAAAGGGATTCTCCCTCATTTATGGAGCGGAAGGGGGTGCCCAGCACCTTGGAAAGGGCGGAGGCAATGCCGCTGCTGTCAATGACCTCGGCAAATTCGGTTTGCCCCATATGGGTGTCGGCAAAGGCAAAGGTAAAGGGCTGCTCCGCATAGGTTATGCCCTCTGCCAAAGACCAGAGGCTGTCCACCATGCCGTCAATCTGTTTGGGGTCGGGTGTTTCCGATGCGGCAAAGGAGTTGTCAAACAGCAGCAGAATATTGTTCTGAATGGGGAAGCCCAGCTCCTTCACCATCAGCTTGTCCACCTTTTGGGACAGCTTCCAGTGAATGTAGCGGATTTCATCCCCGGGCACATATTCACGAATCTGATAAATCTCGCCAATGTCGGTACCGGCCTTTTTCATGGAGTAGGTGTCGCTGTCGGGCATCAGCTCGGAATTTTCACGCATATCCACCTGACAGGGGAATATTTTGGGCATCACGGTAACCGCACAGCGGGAAAGGCGGGAGGGAACAAGGGAGAAGCGTACCAGTGAAAGTAAGTCGGTCAGATACGCCTTTTCCGCAGTAATCTGCGTTTCTCCCGCATAGGCGGCGGAAAGGGTAAAATCCAGTTCACGCACACCGGCGGAGGGTACATCCGTGTGGAAAGTAAAGGTTTCCTCCGTGCCGTTCAACAGGTTGTGGGCGCGCAGGGTGAAGCAGACGCTGCTTGCGGGCAGAATGCTGAAGTTGCGCACCACCACCTTGCCCTGAACGGGTTCCCCTTTTTGGCACTTGCCTTTGATGCGAAAGGAGATATCTGTTTTTTTGGACGTGATGCGGGCACCGATAAGAAACAGAATCGGCAGCAGCACCGTAAGCACGGCAATCATCAGGGTGCCGATGCTGTTGGCCAGCAAAAACAGCAGCACGGAAAACAGAAACCAAATCGTGTAAACGATGGTATTGAGGGGGTTTACAGACATATATTGTCACCTGTTAACATCAATTTGCCGCTTATCTGATGTGGTTGGGAAGCTCCACTTTCTTGACGATGTCGGCCAAAACAGCGGCGGCTGTTGTTTTGTTGAGTCTTGCTTTCTGTGAGAGCACCATTCTGTGAGCACACACATCGGCAAATACTTCCATAACATCCTCGGGAATAACATAGTTTCTGCCCTTGACATAGGCGCAGGCCTTGGCCATGTTGTTCACGGCAATGGCACCGCGGGGGCTGATGCCCACTTCCACCAAAGGATTCTCGCGGGTGGCGAAGGTCAGGCGGGTGATGTAGCCCAGAATGGCATCGCTCACGGTAACGGCCTTGGCCTCCTGCTGCATGTCACGCACATCGGCGGCGGAGAGCACCTGCGCCACGGCATCCACCGGGTTGGCAAGCTGGCGGTCCTTGATGATGGCCACCTGACTGTCAAAATCGGGGTAACCGATGGAAAGGCGAACCAAAAAACGGTCCATCTGCGCGTAGGGCAGCATCTGGGTGCCGGCGGTACCTACATTGTTTTGGGTGGCGATGACGAAGAAGGGGTCCTCCAGAGGGTAGGTCTTGCGGTCAACCGTAACCTGATGCTCCTCCATGGCCTCTAACAGAGCGGACTGGGTTTTGCTGGAGGTACGGTTGATTTCATCGCCCAGCAGAATGTTGGTGCGGATAACGGCACCGGGCACAAAATCAAAGGTGTTGGTGCTTTTGTTGAAAATGGAAAAGCCCACAATATCGGAGGGCATAACATCGGGGGTGAACTGAATGCGCTGGTACTTAAGGCCCATGGCTTTGCTGAAGGCCAGAGCCAGAGTGGTTTTGCCGGTGCCGGGCACATCGTCCAGCAGCACATGGCCGTTGGCCAGAAATGCCATCAGGATTTTTTGGGCCACGTCATTTTTGCCCAGAATAACCTTTTGTACCTCGCTCAATACTTTGTCGATGTTGTTCTGCATACGGTCGGCCTTGCCCGAGAGGGGAGAATCCCCGCGGGCTTCCTTTCATTAAAATTTCACATACCCATAAAGTATACCATAATAAAAATAAAAACAAAAGTGCAGAATCCCACTTTTTTGCGCAAATTCGAAGGATTTTTTCGTATAATTTGCTTCATCCCTTTCCTTTTTTCGGAAAAAGCCCAAAAAGGATTGCAATGTGATTTTTTCAATGTTATGCTAACAAATGGAGTATTCTGCTCTGCTTTGGCGGAGCGGATTCAAATCCGATTTACATGAAGGAGTGGTAGGATGAAATGTCCCAACTGCGGCGGAGAAATCGGCCGCTTTGAACTGGCTCCCAACTGCAAGCACTGCGGCATCAACATTTTTTACAGCCAGCAGGAGCTGCTGCTTTCCCGGGATGCCAAGCGGTGCGAGTTGGAGTACGCCTCCCTGCGTATACTCGTATCCAAGCTGAAAACAGCCTTCATAAAAGGCCCCCTGCCCATCTGGCGACTGGTGCTCACTCTGCTGACCCTGTGCGCCGTGCTGGTGCCTTTTGCCTCCGCAAAAACAGATTTGCCCATGATTGAAAAAGGCTTTACCTTCAGCGCTCTGGGCCTGTATTCCGCCTTTTCGGACGGTACCTTCGGTGCTGTGTTCAATCTGTTGAAGGACGGTTTTCTGCCCGCCTTCAGCGTGGGCGGCGGAGCGGTGCTGGTAACCATTGTGCTCATTACCCTTTGCGCTGCCGCACTGCTGGTGGAGGAGATTCTGTCCTTCATCAATATCACCAAGGTTGCCCGTGCCATGATGAAAACCGCTTTTATCGGCGCGGTCATCTCCCTGATTTCCGCGGGCGCCTGCCTGTTTTTTGCCCTCAGGCAGGGTGAGGCGTTTCTGACTTCTCACATGGGCGTTGGCGCATTTGTAGCCCTTGCCCTGTTTATCGGGGATGTGATAATTAACCGCCTTTTCATCACCCGCAATGTGCAGGCCGATGTGAATGAGGTGGATCTGGAGCGAATCCGCATCCGCAAGCAGGTGAAGGCCGGGGAAATCAATCTGGATGACCTGCCTTTACCCGTGCTGGAATCCGAGGAGGAAAAGGCAAAACGCCTTGAGAGAGAAGCCAAAATGGCCTCCGCAAAAGCAGGAGAGGAGGGTGACGGCAATGGCTGAGAAAAAGCCGGAAAAGAAGAAAAATAATGTTCTGCTTTTCGCCATAGGCACCGTGGTGGCGCTGTGCGTCTGCATGGCGGCCGTGCTGCTGGTGGCCTTCTCCCTTGTGACGGAGGGCACCTACGAAATAGCGGCGGAGCCCGTGGTAAAAACGCCGCAGCCGCAAACTCCCGATGCGATGCTGTCCTATTGCGTGAGCACGGTGAACCAACAGAATGACTGCAAAACCGTAACGGTGGATTCCGAAACCGGCGTGGCAATCGAAAATTGGGGCTATACCGCCGCCAAGGGCGAAAACGGTGCGGCAGTGATGGATTTCATCAAGGGAGATATCCTCTCCGTGCTGGACCCCCTCTACCCGGAAAACAGCAAGGGCCTGTTCGGCAAGGAGCCGGACAGAGTGCCTGCCCTGAAGCTTACCGCTGCCGATGTGGCGGAGGCGGAATGTGTTGTGGGTCAAACGGATGACGAGGGCAACCTGAATGACGAGGATTACTATTTCACCACCCTCAAGCTGAATGCCGAGGGCGCTTATGCCAACAGCAAAAGCGGCATCGGGCAGACCTTCGGCCTTGAAAAAACCCAAGCCGTTGTTGATCAAATGAAAAAGGCTTTTGCCGAAATCTACAAAGCCGATTCCGTTACGCAGGAGGCGGGGGATTTCACCGTCAGACTGAAAACCCTGCGCGAAAATGACCATATTGCTTCTGTCACTCTGGAGCGAAATTGCGTGGTAACCGTCAAGGGCACATGGATTGGCAAGCTTTCCGCTTTCGGTGCCAACGAAATGACATTTACCGTGAGAGTGACCGATACCTATAACTACCGCTATGCGGGCATCTCCTTCGACCTTGACGAGGTTGTTGTGGAGCCCGGTGACAGCAATACCGCCCTTTCCGTAACGGCGGTGATGAATGACGATGAGGATTACACCGTATCCTTCCGCTCGGAGGATGAAAGCCGGGTAACGCTGGATGAACTGGGCTACATCACCGGCAAAAAAGCGGGGGCCGACCCCGTAACCGTTACCGTGACCCTGCAATACATGGGCAACACCTTTACGGATACCTGCAAGGTGTGGGTCAAGAATGCGGCAGAAAAAATAAAAATCAGCCAGAGTAAGGCCGAGCTTGCCGTGGGAGAAACCCTGCAGCTTTCGGCAAAGGTGACCCCCGACAACGCCACGGACAAAGCGGTGCTGTGGTTTACGGAGGGTGAGGACGGCGTAATAGCCGTGGATGAAAACGGCGTGGTAACAGCCCTGAAGGCCGGCACGGCCAAGGCAGTTGCCGTTTCAAAAGACGGTTATTTCCGTGATTCCTGCGAAATTACGGTGAAAGGCGGTGTGAAATAATGGCAGAAGAACGCAAGTTTACCACGGCAACCCAGGCAGCCGCCGAGGAGGAGCAGTCCAAGTCCTTATACAGAGGATACAACTACGTAGGCGTGAAAGAAACCGTATCCTACCTGTTCAATGACTGGTCAAACACCTTTAATATCAACGATTTCAAAGAGCGTTACATCTGGGATGTGGTGCACATTGATTTCACCGTCAGCGCCGTTATGAATCTGGTAACAACGGCGTGGGATATTGTAAACGATACCTTTATTTCGGTGATTGTGGATAACACCCGTACCCGCATCGGTAAATTCCGCCCCTATCTGGTGGGCATGCAGCTGCCTTTGTCCCTTATGGGTATTTTCGTATGGCTGCTGCCTCTGTTTTTCCATGACACCTCGGGAACGGATATTCCCAAGCTGATTTACTATTATGCCTTTGCCGTCATCAACGAAACGGCGGGCACCTTCACAAGCGTTGCCAAAAGCGGCTATATGTCCACTATCACGCCCAACCCCGATGAACGTGTGCGGCTGATAACATTGGCCGAGCTGCTCACGGGCTATATGGGCGAGGATATGCCCCGCTACATCATGGGCGTGCTCATTGACCTTGTTAACAAGAAAAAGGTTTCGTGGAAGCTCAGCTCCGTATTCGTAACCATGGGCACGACCACCGCATTGATTTCCTCCTTCTTCACCTTCTGGTTCTTCCTGCAGTCCCGCGAGCGTGTCCCCCAGTCCATCGAAAAGCCCGATGTGCGTGAGGGTATGCGCGCCATCTTCAGCAACTACCCCGTGCTGCTCATGTGCCTGTCGGAGTTTTTGGGCAGATTCGCCATCAGCAAAAGCTCCACCAACTACTTCATTGATGTGTTGGGCAGTTACAGCCTGATAACCTTAATCAACATCCCCTCGGGCATCAACGGCAGTATCAGCTACTCCTTTGTGGCGCCGCTGCGCAAGCGTTTCTCCTCCAAGCAGCTTTGGATTTTCTCCGATATTTACGGCGATGTGCTCAACCTTGCCGTGTTCCTTGTGGGTATTACCAACAAGCGCACCACCTTCAAAAAGACTCTGCCCATGTGCATAGCCTTCGGCCTGCATGATTGGTTCGAGAAGTGGTCATGGGGTATCACCAAGGTTATCAATGCCGATTTGTGGAACGAGGCCATGGACTACTGCGAGTGGAAGAGCGGCTACCGCATGGAGGCCACCACCGGTGTTGCCAAGAACCTGATATTGAAGATTCAGTCCGCTTTGCTGGGCTCCGTTACCAGCCTGCTGATGAAAGAAATCGGCTATGTGCAGGGGCTTGAAATCGGCACACAGAACGATAAAACCAAGTTCTGGGAGTTCGCTCTCTGCACGGCTGTGCCCACCATTACGGGCGCTTTGGGCATCATTCCCAAGTTCCTGTGGCCCATCTCCACCGAAAAGCGCGAGAAGATGTACATGGATCTGGCACAGACCCGTCAGGCAAAAATCACCGATTATATGGATGAATTCCGTGAGGAATCAGCCGAATAATCAGGCTGATAATATTCGCATTCATAATTACAAAAAGAAAAAACGATGCTTCACAGTTTGCCCGGTAAGGGGCGTGAAGCATCGTTTTTTTATTTGAATACAGAAGAAAAAATACTTGACTTTTGTTTACAGAATGGCCTTGAATTCCTCTGCCTTGCAGGGGTTGATGTTGCCTTTATCCAGATTCAAAGCCAGCACCTTCCGAACACGGTCGGGGTTATCCAGCCAGTAATCCCCCAATATCACATTGACCTTTTGCAGGTAGAGAGGATTGCGGCGGATGTTTTGGATGATGGTATCAAAATAGGGGCCGAAGGCACGGTTCACCTTTTTGGGGCTGGCAAGGCCGATTTCGGTGCCGAAGCCTCCCGTTTGCTGGGATTGAAGAACAAAAATGCCCTTTTTCTCAATTTGGTCAAATACCTCGGTGGCACGGGCGGCAAAGGTTTCCGCCTTGCGGCCGTGGCGCTCCGGGGACCAGGGGCTCACAAAATCGCAGTTTTTGCTGCAGGGGTATTCCTCCCCGCTGTTCACCAGCAAAAACCGTTTGCCCGTTCTGCGGATATCGCCCATGGTAACCTGCGCAATGCTGTCAAAATCCGTCAGGGCGTAGCGGGAGCATTCCAGATAGTGCTCCAGCAATTCGCCCACCTGTTCGTTATCCACCCTGCACCTGTGGGTGTAGGGGCCGAAGGAATCGTCGCCGTAGCCACCGATTTCGATAATCACGAATTCGGAGGGGTTGCGGTCAAGGAAGAACCGCAGGGCAGCCAAATCTCCCTCAATGGGCGCGCCCATAATCATGCTGTGGGCAAACACGGGTTTTTGGCGGTGGGTATCCAGCCGCACACTGAATTGCCGAACACCGCAGACCGCCTGCTCCGCCAGGTCGCCCCGCTGGCACTCCGCCAAAGGAATCATCCGGCGGCACCCTGCGTTGTGAGAGCCGGGCATAACCACATCCGTTAATTTTACATTGTCGTCAAGGGCCGACATCCAGTTTGAAGTATTCATGGGTCACCTCGTTATTCTGCCGTGACGGCGAAGGTGACGGGGGCGGAATTTCTGTGGTAGGCGTTCTGTGCGGTAACGGTAACCTGATAGGTTTTGCCCGATTCAAGCACATCGGCGCCGATGTTGAAATCCGCAAGGCTGTCGCCGTCAAAGAAGTAGTAGTCATCAATCAGTTTTTCTTTATAAATCTTTTTGCCGTTTTCATCGGTGATTTTCACGGTGTAGTTGTGCACAATGAAGGCGTCCTCCGCCTCGTCAAAGGAGAGAATCCACTCGCCGTTTTCATTCTGTACGGCACGGCCTGCGGTATCGGCTTTAAACACGGGAGCGGGGTCATTGTGCTTCATGTTTTTGTAGGAGTAGGTGTAATTCTTCACATCGTTCACATTATCGATGTAGGCATCACGGAAGCAGGTGCCGGAGGTCAAATCGTAGCCCATAATGCGCACGCTGCCGTCGGTATCGGCCTCCACAACGGTGAATTCAGCGGCCTTGTCGAAGTTTTCGGGGTGCTGGTTAATCAGATAATTCTTTTCCAGCTCAAAGCGGTCTATGGCGCCGCAGCCCACATTGGTGAAATCGGATTGATTCAGGCTGCGGGGGTCGCTGGAGGGGAAGTGGGAATGGCCGCTGAAGCAGACCACCTCGCTGTGGCCGCCCCAAACGGTGTTGAGCTGAGGCTCGCAATAGAAGGAGCTGCCGTAAACGGTGGCAAAGTTGTGGGGGTGCTGCAGCACAAATACGGCTCTGCCGTCATTTTTTGCCTCCACGGCGGCTAATTGCTGTTTTGCCCAGCGGATGCAGCTGCGGGGATAAGTCCACTCCGTAACATGGGGATAACTGGACATGGAGATGAAGGAAAAGCCGTTGACCTCGGTCACATTGAAGGGGTCGTAGCCGAATTTTTCACGGAACATATCCAGCGAATAATCCTGCTTGGTTTCGTGATTTCCCAAAATGCAGAGGGCTTTGGTTTCGGGGCGGATGTGCTCACGCAGGGTGGCGGCAAAATTGTCATAATCGGGCTCCGTGCCGATGCTGGTGAAGTCGCCCAGGCTGCAGAAGGCATCAATGCCCCCGTAGGGCTCGGCGTTGTCAAACATTTCGTAGGCGGTGTCTATCATAGCCCCCACACGGGCGTTGTTGTTGTGGGAATCGGTAAATACCACAAAGCGGATGGCGGGCACAAAATCGGCAGGGGTCTGCGGGAAGCCCTCCGTAACATGGCCGCCGAAAACCTGAGCCACGCCGCTGAATATGCCGAGATTCAGACCAATCAGGGCAGCCAGCAAAACGGCAATCACATCAAAGGGAATAAGCAGTTTACTGATGTTTTTCATATGAATATCTCTCTTTCTTTCAAAGGTGGAGCGGTGAATATGAAATCATCATATCACAGAAAAATAAAGATTGCAGTATTTTTTTGAAAAAAGCCGAGGAATCGTAAGGCTTTGGCGGCAAAACCGGGGTTCCGGGGCCTGATTTGGCAGGGGACACAAAAAGTGGGAAAATAATAAAAAAAGTGTTGACAAATCAAAAACCGTACATTATAATAAACAAGCCTCGATTGAGGCATATGTGTGGCGGAATAGCTCAGTGGCTAGAGCACTCGGTTCATACCCGGGGTGTCGGCGGTTCAAATCCACCTTCCGCTACCAATGGCCCGGTGGTCAAGCGG
>JAZRWZ010000349.1:0-2355 GCA_045599985.1 Acutalibacteraceae bacterium
CCTTCATCGCCGCTTGTTGTTACTTCAAAGGTGCTGCCCGTGCAGCGCTGCAGATAATCCTGCAATTTTGCTGCGGCGGTTTTATCGGTCTGGGAGGCATCTGCGGCAATGATGATGGGTGCCTGAACACCGGCACCGACATCATATAACACAAGGGAATCCTCAGCCGCAGGAGCTGCAAGAGCCGATGTGGAAACGGAAAGTGCCGTTGAAACCGCCAGTAAAATAGCTGCTGCTTTTTTCATGGTATCTTCTCCTTTATGCTCGTTTCGTAACCATCAAGCTGAATTTATTTGATATTTCCGAATGCTTCACGCACGGCGTAGTAGGAGGGCTTTTCTTTTTCGTCAAAGGTGACAAGACCCCATCTGGTTTCGGTGGGGCAATCCTCCTGCCCGCAAACATAGCAGCGCTCGTCATCGCGCCAGCAGTACACAATCAGGCCGCCCATGAAATCCAGCTTTTTCAGGCGGGGTATAACTTCCCTGTAAAACTTCGCCTGCCCTTCCGGCGTGTGGGGATAACCGGGAATCACGCAGGTTTTGGGCAGTTCCTTGTAGAAGTGATTGGTGAACTCGGAGCGGAAAATGTAATTGGCATAGTGGCTGTGCTCCTGAGCGCAGTGTTTCACATAGGTGCGCATTCTCTCGGGCATGTTATCAAGGAATTTGTCGATATCGGCATAGGCAGCCTTTTTGTTTTTGGCACCATAGGATTGGATGATTGCCAGTTTTTCCTTTTTGGTTTTGGGAGCGCCGCCGCCGATGTAACCGAACTCGCAAAGAACAATGGGCTTTTGAGTGAATTCCCAAAGGAAGCGGAGCAGCGCCTCAAACAGCCACATGGTGCCGAAGAAGAAGCAGCCCATGTAGATATCAATACCCACAAAGTCAAAATACTCCATGTAGGGCTTCAGGTAAATATTCAAATCCACCTGGGGCCCGGCGCAGTTATAGCATACGGGAACATCGCCCTTAAAGGGAGCAATTGCCTTGGCACAGATGCCGATGAACTCAGCGCCCTCTTTTACGGAAAACGGCAGGGTAAAACGGGGAATACCGATTTCATTGGCAATCTGGATAGCGCCTACCATATCCCTTAAATCTTTGATGATATACTCCGAAACGGCAGCAATTTTCGGCTTATCCTCGGCCTTTCTCACATCCAGCCCGTGGGCGAGAAAAGCATCGGGAAACGGGGTAATTGCCATAATCTTAATGCCGTTGTCACGGAAGCGGCGCACTCTGTCTTTGAAATTCCTGTAGCCTTCGCTTTCGTTTCCATTCTCATCAAAAGGATAGGGAATATCAAACCTTGTCCACTCAATGTTGGCGCCCTTCACCTGCTCAAAATTCTCAAGCGGGTGGCAGATGCCCTTGATAAAGCCCGTTTTGTTCAGGAAATTCCTTGTGGCCTCGTTACTTGTGGGCTTAAAGTAGGATTTGAGCAAATCAACGGGAAGGTGCTTTAATGTGGGTTTTACCTGATCCAGAATAAAGTTTTCCATAAATGCCGCTCCTTGAAAAAAATTTTTTCTGATATAGTTGACCGCGAAACCATCTTACAACATTAAGAATGCAATTGTCAAACCCTGCGCTGCTTTTTCTTACAACAAAATTCTGTTGTTGTATCCCGGCTTATTTTCCGAAATCTGTTATTTCCCGGGCAATACGGCAAAGCCGTAAAAAAAGTCAAAAACAAACCCGCAAAAAAGTCAAAAAAACTATTGACATTTCGGAAGCGGTGTGGTATTATCCTCTCTGCTATCCGGGTGTGGCGCAGTTGGGAGCGCGCTTGACTGGGGGTCAAGAGGCCGTGAGTTCAAGTCTCGCCACTCGGACCATAAAAGAGTTCAAAGCTTTTTGCTTTGGGCTCTTTTATTTTTATGCGAGACTTGAACAGGGCACGAGCAAAGCGAGAAAGACGCTCCGGTGGAGCGTTTTGGTGCCCGCGTGCGTGCCGTAGGCGCGGCAGCGCCGTTAAGCGGGCAAGTCTCGCCACTCGGACCAGTAAAAACCGTTGATATACCTCAAATTTCGAGGTTATACCAACGGTTTTCTTTTTGCTATTTTCGGTTTACTGTCAAATTACTGTCAAATAAGCCTTTCCCTCAGCTCGTCCATGGTCATGGTGGTCTGTGAGTCCTTCTTCACCTTCTTGGTAAACATATCCGGCGCCTTCTGACTCAGGATGTGCTGACCGGCTGTGCCCAGCTCCTTCTTTGCCTTGGATATCTGAGCCTGAAGCGCACGGTACTGCCGCATGGTAGCGGCATATCGCTCCTGCACGCTGGGTCTGCTGCGCTTCTCGTTGAGGAAGGCGTAGTCGGCGGCAGTAGGCTCAGAGAGGCGGGTG
>JAZRWZ010000350.1:0-5872 GCA_045599985.1 Acutalibacteraceae bacterium
GAACGGCTCCTGGGGCGATGATGTGCGCTGGGCCCGCAATGAATGGGGCGTAATTTCCATCAATAATGTGAACAGAAGAGATGACAAGCCCGGATTTTTCCCCGGGGAATGCGACTGCTGTGTTGTCAGAAATCAATGGGAAAACTTTTGGTTTTACAACGATACGCACAAGGAATGCATCCGCACCCGTGAGGAGATTCTGGGCATGTATTACCACACCATCGGCAAGGGTGCCAATCTGCTCATCAACATCGGTCCAGACAGACGCGGTCTGCTGCCCGAAAACAATGTGGAACTGATACGGTACATGACTGACGAAATGCACCACCGTTTAACTGACTGCCGCATCCCCTCCTCAGGAATCATCAGAGATGATGAAAAATACCACATCAAATTTGATAAGTACTCTTTGTTTGACCATGTGGTGCTGGAAGAAGATATTTCCGACGGCGGCCATATAAAAGCCTTTGAAATCTGTGTTTCGGAAACCACAGACCAGAATGTTCACATTCCGATTTATCGAGGATACACCGTCGGCCACAAAATGATTTGCACCTTCCCGCCCATGCGAGCCAAGAACATTGTGGTAAAAATTCTTGACAGCGATGGCGAAGAAACACTCAGCAGCATTTATGCCTGCTACACGGCAGGGGAACAGATTTATCAAATATACTGATTGCACCCGAAAGGATAATAACCATGCGAAAATATCTTATCAGTGATAAAGGTAAATTCTACAAAGCCAATCTTCACAGCCATTCCACGGTTTCAGACGGTGAGCTTACCCCGGAGCAGATGAAAAAGCTCTACATGGATAACGGATATTCCGTCATTGCCTTTACCGACCACTGCCGTTTTGTTACACACAATGAGCTGAGCGACGAAAACTTTTTAGCTCTTAACGGCGTTGAAAATGCCGCCGACGAAAGCGGGCTGTCATGGATGCACAACCGCTGCTGTGATATCAACTTTATCGCCCTTTCTCCCCAGCGCACGGTTCACCCGTTTCAGGATGAAAAAAACATCATAGGTGACGGCAGCGTTTCACCTTTCGGCGTTGAATACTGCACCCGTGATGTTAACAAAATGATAGAAACTGGCGTAAAAAACGGCTTTTTTGTCACCTACAATCACCCTACCTGGTCTTTGGAAAACTATGAGCAATACATGAGTTACAGCGGGATGCACGCCATGGAAATGTTCAATTACAGCAGTGCGGTGGACGGCTATAACGAATATAATCCCGATATTTACGATGACATGCTGCGCAGCGGTAAACGGCTTTTCTGCATTGCCACGGACGACAACCACAACCGTGCGCCGGGCACCTGCCATTGGGATTCCTTCGGCGGTTTTACCATGATAAAAGCACCGTCACTCAACTATACCGATGTAACCAACGCCCTGCTCAACGGGGATTTCTACTGCTCAAGAGGGCCTATTATCAATGCACTTTGGCTGGATACGGAGGATTATTCCGTACACATTGAATGTGAAAACGCTGTGAAAATCGTTGCCACCCGAGGCGGCAGAAGATGCCGTGCCGTTTTTGCCGCAGAGCAAGGGAAGCAATACCTGAACGAAGCGGTATTCAGTCTGGATAAAGACGATGTTTATCTGAGAATCACAGTATTTGATGAAAACGGGTTAACAGCAGACACTAACGCCTACTTCATTGATTCTCTTGGATTTGAGCCGGAAAAAGAAGGTATCTTTAAGGAATAATCAAAAAAAATTATGATAAGCCTCTCCGTTGCGGAGGGGCTTTTTCCGTAAAAAGTGAACAAAAAGACAAATAATACACAAAAAACGCAAAAAGATGTTGAAATCAGGAAAAGAATGTTCTATAATATTGGAAAAATCTTTGGGTGGTTCTGATATGATACATTTGAGCAAAAAAGGTGCCAAGCCTGAGGTGCTGCATCACCAGATGGAGGATAACCTCAATTACCAATGCCATACGCACCACAGTTATGAAGCAGTGTTCTGCCTTGGCGGTCAAATCAATATGAATGTTGACGGGAGGGAATACGCCTTAACGAAAGGCAAAGGTCTTCTCATTATGCCCGGTCACATTCACTCCTACTCCACGCCGGAGCAAAGCAAAATATATATCTGTATTTTTTCAACGGAACTGGTGGCCGCATTTTACAAACAAACCAAAAACAGCGATTTTTCCGACATCACTTTCTCCTTCAACTCACCCCGTGAGATTCAGATGCTGACGGATAAAAACCGCAGTGTATTCACCAAGGTTTCGGTGCTGTATGCCCTTTGCGGGCGTGTGTTTGAACAAAGCACCGTTACGGATTGCGAGCCGACACGTTTTGCCTTGATCAACTCCTTATCCATGTATATCCAGAACAACTTTACAAAGGATATCAAGCTCAAATCCATTGCCAAGGAGTTCGGCTACGATTACAGTTATCTCTCCAGTTTTTTCAACGACAATTTCGGCACGGATTTTTCATCCTACCTCAATAAATACCGTATTCATTTTGCAAAAGGATTGCTGAAGAACACCGACAAATCCATCTCCGACATTTCCTTGGCAAGCGGATACAGCACGGTTCGCAATTTCAACATCGTTTTTAAAAAGGAAACCGGCCTGACACCCAAGGAATGGCGGGAGGCCAATTCCGTGAAAAGTGAGAAGGAGACGATAAAATGAAAAAGTTATTATCCGTTTTGCTCAGCATCATGCTGATTTTCGGCACTTGCTCCGTTGCCGTTAACGGCTTGCAGCAGGATGCAGAACTCACAGAATACCCTATCGTAATGGTTTGCGGCTACGGCGGCTCCACCATTGTCCGCGATAACCCCGACGGCACCGAAACCCAGCTTTGGGGCCTTGATTGGAACGAGGTGCTCGGCATTGTGTTGAAGCGCATTGCACAGCTTGGCATCGGTCTTGGTGCACTCACCCTGGGCAACGCAGATTATATTGCCAATGTGGTTGGTAAGGAAGTTGTGAATCTGCTTGGGGAATTGGCCCTCAATGAGGACGGCTCCAGCCCTGCCAACATCCATCCCAAATTCAGCACCGCCGAAGAATCCAACGGCAAAGTGATGTTTGACAAATACGGCGGCATGGATTACCAGTTTGAACCCGACATCATGGGCCTTGCGGAAACCTATATAGGCATAGAGAATGTTTACAACTTCAATGTTGACTGGCGTATGGGTGCCGTTGCCTGCGCCACCTGCCTGGACGAATACATTCAGCAAGTAAAAGAACTCACCGGCAAAGATAAGGTCAATATTTTTGCCGTCAGCCACGGCGGTCAGGTTTCCGCAACCTATCTTACCTTATTCGGTTACAAGAAAGATGTTCACAACGCCGTTTTGACCGTTCCCGCCATCGGCGGCGCCGGTATGGTTTATGACCTGATGCGCGAGGATGTTCACCTGAATGAGCTGAATCTGCTCTACTTCATCGAAAACGGGCTGATGAGTGAAACCGATTTCCACTGGTTGGTAGAGGCACAGCAGCTTGGATTCCTTGATAACGTGTGCAACAAGCTGGTACCTTATCTGGTTGCCGTAACCCGCAACTGGGGAAGCATCTGGGATTTTTGCCCCACCGCCATTTATGAAGACATGAAGGACAAATGGCTTGACGAAACCGCCAATGCAGAAGTAATTGCAAAAAGCGATTACATGCACTACACCGTTATGCCCCAGTTCAATACCTCTTTGCAAAAATGCATTGATGAGTATGACATCAACGTATCCATTGTTGCCGGTACCGATATCGACCTGACCACCGGCTGGGAAGAAAACAGCGACGGCATCATCGCCACCGCATTTTCCACCGGCGCAACCTGTGCCCCCTATATGAGCCGCTTTGCCGACGGTTACACACAGATTAACCCCTGCAACGGAAATTACAAAGTATCCCCTGCCATGACCCTTGACGCTTCCACCGCTTATCTGCCCGACAACACATGGTTTGTAAGCGGATTATTCCACGGCATGACTTACTGGGATATGTACACCCGCGAACTGATGATGATTCTTCTGCTTACGGATCAAATCGAGGATGTTTATTCAAATCCCGATTATCCCCAGTTCCACGAATCCAGCAGCCCCTCCAACGCGGTATGGGCCAAATTCAACAATAGCCAAGAGGGCTATGTTTCAAGCGAAGACAATGCCCTGATTGTAAAGAATGTATCCGAGGAGGGTTACACCCTTCGTCTGATTGGTGTTGCCTGCGACGGCATGGATATTAAATTCGACATCCCCTCCACCGTTGTCATCAAGGCAGGCGAAACGGCGGAGATTCCCTTCACCGGCACCGTTCCCGCCACCGCCAACACCCGCGTCAGCCTGATTTTCAGTTATTCCGCAATCGGCTCCATCACTCCTCTTGGTCAAAGAGTCATGAGCTTTACCGTAATGAACGGCGACAAAGCAGAATATTCCGAGAGCAATCCTTTTGCAAGCGCATTTGCCCGTTTGCCCATTGATTCCTCATGGCTTGGCGGTATGACCCAATTCCTGAAAAACATCGGCATCTATAACCTGCTTTCCGTCATCTACAACATATTCTATATGATAAGCTTACGGTTTGCATAAAATTCAAGGTGCATCGGAATTTTTCCGGTGCACCTTTTTCCTGAGATATTATCATACTATTCTTTCGGAGGTCCCCATGCAATCTTTTACCAATTTAACCCGTATCCTGCTTTCCAAAACCGTTACAGCCCTTCAAAGCGCCGTTAACTTTACTCAATGCGGATTTGCAAACACTACCGAAATTCCGAAAAAGCCGGACTCTTTTACACCCGTTCTTCGCTTTGCCGTGTGCAGCGATATTCACCTGAAAGCCAAAGAAGACGAGCCGGAGGAAGATCGTCTGGCTGCCATGATTGATTTTTTGTATCAATACGCAGCCGGTCAGAAATACAACAAATTTGACGCATTGGTCGTGGCAGGCGACATGACGGATGAGGGAAAGCCGGAACAATACCGGCAATTTAACCGCATTGTCAACAATCACCTGAAAGATGAAACGGAACTACTAATTTGCGCGGGGAATCACGAATACATCGCCTACCGGGATAAAGATGCCGGCGAAGGCAACCGGGTTTTCACAAAAGAAATGAACCGCCCCGTCAACAATCATCACACCATAAACGGATATCATTTCATCACGGCAAGCTATGCGGATGACGGCAAAACATTCCGTTCCAGAACAGCGTGGCTGAAACAGGAACTGGACAATGCGGCTGCAGACTGCGCCAAAAAGCCGATTTTCGTCATTCAGCACCCCGCACCCTTTGCAACCATTTACGGCAGTATCAACTGGGGCGATATGAGCATTCCCAAGGTATTAAAACATTATCATCAAGTCATTGATTTTTCCGGCCATTCCCACTATCCCATCAACGACCCACGTTCAATTTATCAGGGCAAATACACTGCATTAGGCTGCGGCACATTGAGTTATTACGAAACGGAACTGGATTATATCGCCGGTCAATTCCCCTATAACAGCCAGTCTGCGGCACAATTTAATCTGGTGGAATGTGATGCCGAGGGTAATGTGTTTGTGCGCACCTATGACCTCATTACAAATCAATTCTTCAAAACAGAATATTATTTCACCGGGCTTGCCGATAAGAAATTCGATTACACCTTCAACAAAAACAAAAAGAGGAACAAAGCGCCCCGGTTTGACGATAAATCCGTTTATATCGGAAAGAACGAAAAAGGCGAAACGGAGCTGACCTTCAGCGGTGCAAACGAAGAAACCGTGACGGTAAGTTATAAGATAACCGTTCGGAAAAACGGTAAAGTCGTTTTCAAGGATAACGTATGCGGGAAATATATGTATCTGTTTGAAAAGAATGAATACCGTTTTTGC
>JAZRWZ010000351.1:0-6406 GCA_045599985.1 Acutalibacteraceae bacterium
CCCCTTCCTTTTTCCGTTACCCTTCACGAGCCGGGCGGCGACCTGACCGTAGCCGTGAACGCCGAAGGGGAATTTCACCTGACCGGGCAGGTTTGCCTCATCAGGCAGTCAACTTTTATCGAATAAAAAGATACTAAAAAAGATGCTTCACCGCTTACCGGTCAAGCATCTTTTTCTTTTTGTATACGAGTATCCGGCCGTGATGGGTGCTGTGTTACGAAATACCCATCACTTCCCGCAGCACACGGCTGGTGGCGCCGCCGTCGCAGGCGCCCAGATGATAGCGGCAAAATGCCTCCTGCCGCTCCTCATCCGCCCGGGGGTTTTCAAGCAGCCGCAGCAATTCCGAAAAATCCCTTGCCACGGGGCCGGGCACGGTGGATTCGTAATCCCCGTAAAAATCTCTGTTTTTGCGGTATTCCTCCACATCAAAGGCGTAGAAAAAGCAGGGCTTTTTCAAAAGCACAAAATCCATGAATACGGAGGAATAGTCGGTAATCAGAATATCACTCAGGTGCAACAGCGTGCCGATGTCGGGGTAATCCGTAACATCCACAGCACCCTCCACCCTGCCGGTGCCGTGCACCTGCGGGTGCAGCCGCACCAACAGCACATATTCCCCGCCGAATTTTTCCCGGAATGCCTCCCCGTCAAACCGGGAAAGCAGTTCGCCGTCCGCCCGGGCATCATCCCGAAAAGTGGGGGCGTATAACACCAGTTTTTTTCCCTTGCATTGGGGATAGGCCGCATCAAATTTTTGCCGCTCCCCTGCCGTGTCAAAGGGGCGGAAGAAACTGTCCGTGCGGGGAGAGCCCAAAGGAAGCACCCGTTCTTTTGGCAAATCAAAAGCCGCCTGATGCACAAAGCGAACATCCTCGGAGGACGAAACAGCATAGGTGTATTTGCGGTAAAGTTTTCTTTCCACAGCCTCGATTTCCGGGGGAAGCTGCAGGCTCAGACCGATTTTTTTGAGAGCCCCCTCCCCGTGCCACAACTGGGTAACCACCGTGGAACGGCGCAGGGGACAAAAGGCAAGAGGATTGAAATTATCATTCAAAAAAATGTATTTCACCCGTGCCAGTTTTATGGGCTGCACCGCAAAAAAGCGGAACATATTTTTTACATGGAAGCCGCCCCTGATATCACTGCCCCGAATCAGCAGAATATCGTAGCCGCCCTTCTCCTCCAGTGCCGCCTTCACTTCTCCCAAAGAGTCGTGAAAATCCGCGTGATGGGGTGAAATCAGGGCCACGCCGTTTTCCTTGGCAGGCAGCAGCCGCCCCAGGCAAAAGAACAGGGCATACAGCCGGTATAACAGTTGTTTCAAAATGCAATCATCCTTCTTCGGAGCCCTTCGTCTCCATTTGATCGTACTTGCGGTTGATGGCCTCTATCACATCCTCCTTCAGCTTGCCGAACACCTTGTATTTGGTGAGGAACACGAAAAGGGAGATGGCCAGCATCACGGGAGGCACCACAAACATCAGCAACGAGATGGCGCGCTGTGCCGCCGGGTTGGCAGCGGCCCCCGCGTTCTCAAGTCCGTTATATTTGGTAAGCAGAAATGCGGCATACATGATTACGCTCTGGAAGGTGTAGGCCATCTTCTGCAAAAATCCCTTCATGGAGAAGGTGAGGGCCTCATTCCGTTTGCCGCTGCGGTATTCGCCGTAATCAACCACATCGGAGAGCATGATGGTTTGATTCACAAACATGCTGCCGATACCGATGGAGGCGATGAAGTAGAAGGCACCCAGCACCGTGGGGCCTGCATCAAAGCCGAGCCCGGCAACCCCCATGCCCGCATAGCCGACAATGGCGGTGAGCAGGCAGAGCTTATAGATACCGCGGTTGGAGAGGAAGCTGGAGAATACGGGCACCACCAATATGGAAAGGACGGAGCCCACGGAGCCGTACAGATTAAAGGTTGACTGCAGGCCGATATCGCCCTTTACGGCGGTGAAATAATAACTGCTGATGCCGGAGGTCATGTAGTACCCCGCGTTGGAAATCATGGCAAACAGCATGAATACCAAAAGCTGGTCGTTGCTTTTGATGTTTGCAACGGCTTTTTTGAAGGAGAAGCTCTCGGTACTCTTTACGATGCGGCGCTCCTTGGTGCCCAGAACGGAAAGAAAAGCAAATATCACCAGAAAAGCCGAAGCAATCACGGCAATGCGGCCGAAGCCCTGAGCATTCACGTTATCGTTGGTTCCGTCACCCAGCAGCTTGAGGGCAATGGGGGTGCCCAGTGCGATGATTCCCTGCCCTGCTCCCGAAAAAGTGCGGGCAACGGTGGAAATGGTGTTGCGCTCCTTTTCACTGCTGGTAAAGGACGGCACCATTGACCAGTAAGGAATATCGGCCAAGGTGTTCGTCATGCCCCACAGCACATAGAAAACAGCCACATACACATACAGCCCCACGGAGCCCTGCCGCAGGGGATTGTTGAACAGCAGGCAAAGCACCACGGCATTGAGCGCCGCACCCGCCAGTATCCAGGGCCTGCGCTTGCCCCATTTGGTGTTGGTTCTGTCCACAATCACGCCCATCATCGGGTCGTTGATTCCGTCCCACAGGCGGGCCAGAGGCGCTAAAATCAGCAGAAACAGCGATTTGACCCCCAGCACATTGGTCAGGTAGATGGAGAGGTAGGAGTAAAACAGGCCGTAGCTCAAATCCAGACCCGTTGCGCCAAAGCCGTAACTCAGCTTCTCTTTCCACGGAATCTTATGCATCAAATCATCCTTTCCGTTCGGTTCTGCCTTTATCTTACCATCTTCTTACATTGTCTACAAGAGTTTTTCCGTAAGAAGCACCCGAAAACCGGGGCAAATGCTCCGAAGCAGGCTGCGGTTTTGTCTGTATTCTCCGAAACAATCCCCGGGGATGCCCTGCTTTTCGGGTATTCCGCAAATTGACAAAAGGGCGCTTTTTCGTTATCATATCTACATTCGGAGCATGGCTTATTTTCTTTATGAAACGCCCGAAGGGCATATTATCATCATTTTTCCGTGCCGTGCTCAATCCCTATTTTTTCCAAAGGAGTATCTATGAAATTCTACAACAAGGACGCTTCCGCCATACCCGACCACAGCTTTCACGCCCTGACCGACATCACTCCCGGGGATGTGCGTGCCATGGGCTGCAAGGCCGTTGCCATTGATCTGGACAACACTGCCCTGAACGATTCCTCTTACCGTATGCCCGATTCCACCAAAAACTGGGTGGCCGGTATGAAGCAGGCGGGCATCCCCGTGGCCATTGTGTCCAACACCTTTATTCACAGGGGCATCTACCTTTCTCACTGCCTCGGGCACATCCCCTTTGTGACACCTGCCTTCAAACCTTTTCCCCTTTGCCTGATTATTGCCGCCAAACGCATGGGCGTGAAGCCCACCGAGGTGGCCATGATCGGTGACCAGCTTTTTACCGATATTCTTACGGCAAACCGCATCAACGCCGTTTCCGTTAAGGTGGAACCCATGCAAAAAGAGAAATTCTTTGTTGCCCACTTCAAAAAAGTGCGCCGGAAGGAGCACAACTACCTGTCGGATTGGCGCAAATCCAATGCTTCCGCCTGACAAACCGCTTACTCCCATATTGTCTTGCAAAGAACGGGCAAACAGGGTATAATAACAGGGTATGATATTAAAGATCGGAGCAATTCCCCGGAATTCTCCGCACTACCGTGAAAGGTTCGGGAGGCTGCCGACGGCACTCCCGCAGGAAAACGAATGAAAACAGAAATTGTAACCCGTGATAACGCGGCGGAATTCGACGCTTTTGTTGCCTCCCATCCCAAGGGGCATTTTTTGCAGACCTCCCTTTGGGGCAAGGTGAAGTTTGACTGGAAATGGTTTGGCGTGATTGTGCGCGGGGATGACGGCAAAATCGCCGGTACCCTTGCGGTGCTGGCCCGTCAGATTTCCAAGCTGCCCTACCATATGCTTTATGCACCCCGTGGCCCCGTTTGCGACCTGACCGACAAAGCGGTGTTTTCCGCTTTGATTGACGGCGCCGGAGCAGAGGGTAAAAAGTTCAACGCCTATATGCTGAAAATCGACACCGATGTGCCCGCTGCCGATGAAGCCTATGCCGAACTGATTCGCTCGGTGGGCTTTGAGCAGCAGCCCCGCTTTGAGCATTTTGAGGGCTTCCAGTGCCGCTATGTTTACCGCAACACCCTTACGGGCCTGACCGAGGATGAGGTATTTGCCTCCTTTGCCTCCAAGCACCGCTACAATGTGCGGGTGGCTTTGAAGCATCAGGTTGAGGTGAAAATCTTCGGCTCCGAAAAAGCGGAGGAGTTTTACAGCATCATGGTGGAAACAGGCAGCCGTGACGGCTTCCCCATCCGCTCTGCCGATTATTTTGCCCGCATTCTCGATTGCTTCGGCGAGGATGCCCGTCTGTATATGGCCTATTATGAGGACAAGCCCATTGCCGGTGCTCTTGCCGTTCACTGGGGCGACAAAATGTGGTATCTCTACGGTGGCTCCCTCAACAGCCACCGCAACGTTATGCCCAACTATCTGGTGCAGTGGAACATGATTCAGTGGGCCATTCAGCTTGGCTGCAACATCTACGATTTCCGCGGTGTTTCCGGCAATATTGACGAAAACGACCCCTTGTACGGGCTTTACCGCTTCAAAAAAGGTTTCAGCGGCGATTTGATTGAATTTATGGGTGAAGCGGATTTGACTCTGGACCCCAAAGCCAAAAAAATCGTTACCGTTTCGCAGAAAATCGCCAAAAAATTAAGAGGTTAATGAACCGGCCGTGTATCCTTTCATACACGGCTGACTTTATTTTACGAAAGCGAGGTTTTTTCCATGGATTCCTTCAAAATCACCAAGGTTCATCCCGATGCCAAAATCCCCGTGCGTGCCACGGCGGGCAGCGCCGGCCTTGACCTGTGCGCCTGCATTGATGCTCCCCTCACCCTGAAGGGCGGCGAAACGGCACTTATCCCCACCGGGGTGGCTATCGCCCTGCCAAGCAACGAGATGGCTGCTTTTATTTTTGCCCGCAGCGGCCTTGCCGTAAAGCACGGCATCGGCCTGCTCAACGCCGTTGGCGTGATAGACAGTGACTACCGCGGCGAATTGAAGGTGGGGGTCATCAATCAGATTGCGGAGCCCTACACCATCAACCCCGGCGAGCGGATTGCCCAGCTTGTGATTATGCCCGTTTGCCCCCTTACTCCCGTGGAAACGGATAGTCTGGATGAAACCGAACGGGGCGAAGGCGGCTTCGGCTCCACCGGCAGAAAGTGAGAAAAGCCATGAAAAACATAATAAAAAGAGCGGTTTGCCTGCTGCTGGCGGCAAGCCTCATCCTCACCGCTCAGGCCGTAACAGCCTTTGCCCTGCCCTCCACTCCCTATGAGAACAGTCAGTTCTATACCGAGGGGGATTACGAAATTCATTACCGCCTGATTCCTCACACCGGCACATTCAAGGGCCGCATCATGATGCTCCACGGCTTTCTCTGCTCCACCTACGCATGGCGCAACATGGCCGACGGCCTTGCCGCCGAGGGGTATGACTGCTATCTGGCGGATTTGCCCAACTTCGGCTACTCCACCCGTGAAACAGCCGACACCGCCCTTATCGACCGCGAAACCCTCATCATTCACCTGATGCAGTCCATTGCCGACGATTCGCAGTGGATTCTTGCGGGCCACTCCATGGGCGGCGGTGTAGCCGTGAACATTGCCGAGGAATTCCCCGTAAAAGCCGTGCTGCTGTTTTGCCCTGCACCCCAAAGCACCTGCCCCAAGGGCTTTGAGCGCGTTGTCACCTCCCGCCCCATGAAGGCGATCATGAATACCTTCTTTAAAGTCGGCACCAAGCTTACTCCCGTGGTTCGCCTTGTTGTATATGCCGCCACCCGCAATAAAGAATTCAGCAAGGCTTATGACGTTACCGGCGTGACCGGCCCCTTTGCCTATGACGGCATAGGCGCGGGCATGTGCGAGATGCTGGTGCGTGTGCGCACTACCGATTTGGATAACACTGCCAAAATCACCGCCCCCGTTTTGTTGGTGGAGGCCGACGGCGACATTATCATAACCGCCGAGATGAAAGAGCAGTTTTACGCTGCCTTCCCCCAGGCGAAAACCTATCTGGTATCCGGCGGAGGTCACCAGTGCATTGAGGACCGCGCCGCCGAACTGGTTCCTCTTGCCGCCGGTTTTCTTGCCGAAGCCTGAAGCATCATCCGTATTAACGCCGAAAAGCCTGAGCAATCGCAATGATTGTTCAGGCTTTTTTCATGTCATATTTTTGTTGTGTTCCGCCGCATGGGCGTTATACGGAGATTATCCGAAAAACGCCATCAAAATCAGTTGATTTCTGCGGGCAGTTCATACCAGCGCAGGTTAGCATTGATGAACAAAGGC
>JAZRWZ010000352.1:0-1007 GCA_045599985.1 Acutalibacteraceae bacterium
CTCAGAATATTCAGAATATAGTGAGCAATCATGCTTCATACCGATGCACAGCCGACAACGATAATAAATTTTAGATTTATACCCGCCTCCAGAATAAAAATCGAGAAAGCGGGTATGTTGGCACCCCCGGGCGGATTCGAACCGCCGACCTTTCGCTTAGGAGGCGAACGCTACTATCCAGCTGAGCTACGGAGGCATATTCAATTTACGGAAAATACGGTCGGGATGCCTATCCCTAATGATTTGCAAAAAGTACACCAAAAGGTACCAAACAGGGTGCCAAACTCTTGGCGACGGAATTGCAAGCTCGCGATTACGCCGTTTTTCTCGCGCTTTCGCAGCCTTTCGAGTGGTACAAGGGGGATAGAGCAACACCTTAGGAGGCGGACGCTCTATCCTGCTGAGCTATCGGGGCCTATTCAATTTTGTTCTCACAACCTTTCGCCTTTTACCGAAAGGCGAGTGTTATTCCGTGACCTTAGGAGGCAAACGCTCTATCCTGCTGAGCTACAGGTGCATAAAACAGCGTAAACATTCTATCTGCAATAAAATGCTTTGTCAACATAGCCCCGGCGGTGAATATACATAGCTGTAAAGAGGGTGATTGGATGGAACAGTTACTGCGGATGGAATATACCGTCCGCCATGGGGAACACTTGAGGGATATCTTAAAACGGTTTCGGGTGACGGCAGAGATCTTTTATGCCATGAATCCCACCGTGGGGGAGGTTTCGGCGGGGGAGACGGTGCAGATCCCCCTATTGTGGCGGGTCTGCCCGGAGGGATTGCTCTACCGGCTGGAAAAGGGGGAGACGCTGACGGCGGTGGCACAGCGATTTGGGATGACGCTGTTTGAGCTCCTCTCGCTGAACCCGTACCTGGCGCCCTTTTCCTGCGTGCCGGGGCAGGTGATCGTGGTGCGCGATCATTCCGGTGCTGTCAGCGGTGATTAGGCAAAAAACGAGGCGCGGGAAAAGGCGGCGGGTGCGGAGGGAAAAGGCAGGGAG
>JAZRWZ010000353.1:0-1366 GCA_045599985.1 Acutalibacteraceae bacterium
AAGCCTACAGGATCGGCTTTTCAAGAGCTCAGATCATGCCCGATTTTCCCGGGGATGACACCTACTACATAGCGGGTCACGGCTCCGGCCACAAAATGGAAAGCATCATCTCCCCCGTTTACATTCATGCCGTGTGGGCAGACTGCGGCGGAGATAACGGTATTCTGTGGCTTTCGGCGGATATCGTCGGCCTTACAAGGGTAGAGGTTAACAAAATCCGCAAGATGATCTGGGATTCCGGCAAAATCAAGGGCTGCCTCGGCATAAATGTGTCCACCACCCACAGCCACTCAGGCATTGACACCATCGGCTACTGGGGCAAACCCAACCTTGTCAGCATCCCCTCCGACGGCAAGGTGCAGAAATATATGGATATGCTTATGAAAACCGCCGTTCAGGTGGCAGAGGAGGCATATGAGGCAAGAAAGCCCGGCAAGCTTTATTCCGGCAGAATCGCCGTGCCCGACGGGCTTCACCCCAAGCGTGATTTTGTTGACAGGCACGAGGTTTTAACCCGCCTTCGCTTTGTTCCGGCAGACGGAAGCGCCGAAACCTGGATTATGAACTTCGGCGGTCATCCCAATTCACTCGGCGGCAAAAACCGCTCACTCAGCGGCGAATATCCTTTCTTTATGAGGGAACAGATTCTTGAAGAAAAAGGCGCAAATGTGCTTTTCGGCGTGGGCGCAATAGGCGGAATGGATGCCGCCCAGCTTGATGAAAACGACCCGCTCAACTGCGTTAAGCTTCAGGGCAAAATGCTTGCCGATGCCGCGCAGAAGATTGATAATGACCGTGAGCTTGCTCCGGCTATCAAGTTCATTAATCAGCCGTTCTTCCTGCCTATCAACAACAATGTTTTAACCCTGCTTGCAACCCGCAATGTTATGAGCTTTAACGCTTATCCCTGCGCCGAGGGCAGTGAAATGGGCATAGCGATGATAACCGAGATGACTTACATCACCTTCGGCGACCAGAAGATTCTGCTTCTGCCCGGTGAAAACTTCGTTTCAACGGTTTACGGCTCCTATAATTCCGCCAGGGAATCCGCCACGGGTAAGGGTCCTGAAATCAATCCCGAGCCGCTTGCCGAGATTGCCGGCGACCCCGAGCTTATCTCCTTTGCGGTAACAAACGATATGACCGGCTATGTGGTGCCGCCCAATGATTTTGTGCTCAACCCCACTCAGCCTTATCTTAACGGCTACAAAGACCGCTTCGGCAAAAATCACTATCACGAAACCAACTCAATGGGTCCCGGCACCCAGAAAGCCATCGCAGACACCTTTAAAATGGTTGTTAAAAATTTCGGTTAATTAAAAATCGGCAAGTCTTCGTTTGAAGGCTTGCCGAAATTTTTTTGCTT
>JAZRWZ010000354.1:0-4145 GCA_045599985.1 Acutalibacteraceae bacterium
CCGCTTGGCCTCCGACTTGAATTGAACAGGGAGCCGGCAATGTGACCGCCGGGGGCGGTGAAAAGCATTACCACGGAAGACAGCGCTGCGATGATTTTAATCAGTACAGGTGACATAGCTTTTTCTCCTTTTTTCTTGGCAAAAGAGATTCGAACCCGATATGGTTTTGGCGGCATCTTTTTTGCCAATATTTCGTTAAAAATGCTCGGAATACACAAAGTATTCCTGCGCTTTTTGCCTTGCAGATGGGGTGCATAATTGCCCTTTGGGGTGCATATAATGGGAACAAAACGGAGTATACATCGTATGCAATCGCGGCGGCGGGATTTTTGCCCGTTGAGCCCGGCTGCCGGCGGACAAGCCCGGCCCCGAAAAAGGGGCAAACAGCGCCGGATGCCCGAAAAAAGCAGCAAAAAGGCCCGTTGGAAGAAGTTGGAAGATTTTCTTCGCATCAAAAGCCGGAAATAAAACAAAATCAAGGCTTTTCGGGCTTTTTGAAGCAGGAAAAACAGCCTTTATTATTCCGATACGGAATGGTAACGGCCTTTTTTACCGGTTTGTAACCGTTTGTAACTTTCGGTGATTTTCACAAAAACAGCGTGAAAAGGGCAGAGAAATGAGAGAATAAAAATACAGAACTGCGTATAATATTCATCATTCTTGCTCTCCCGGCAAAATTGTAAAAATTCAGGTTGTGCAAGTTGCACAAAAAACGCTCCCCAAAAAATTTGACATATGACGAAAACATCAGTATAATGCAACCTGCAAAACGAAGCGGGCTATGTATACCCCATCTTTGTGCCGCAGCAAATTCCCGCGGCACAGTGAAAAAGGAGATATTAAATGCTTATCGTCAATAAAGCAAAGGTGTCCCGCCGCAGCGTTCTGTTCCGTTTGCTCGCTGCCGTGATTACCGTGCTTTTCACCTGTTCCGTTACCGTAACGGCCTTTGCGGTTTCCACCCGCACCTTGTATGTGACCGTTACCGACGGAATCTGTACCAAACGGTTCCTGACTCAGAGCACAGACCCCGAGCAGATTGTGCGTGAATCCGAGATTCGTTTTAACGCCAATGACCTGCTGGTGACCGACGGCTTTTGTGCCGAGAGCGGCGGCCTGATTGTCATAGAGCGCGCCAAGACCGTTCGCATTGTGGATAACGATAATGTTGTTTACTGCATCGGCTACGGCAGCACCACCATCAAATCCAACTCAGCCGGTTATGAGGTTGAGGTGGAAGAAAAAGAAGCCGCCGATTTCTCTTTGGAGGATGTAATGCCCGAGGGCATGCAGGTTTCACTGCAGCGGGCATTCCCCGTTACCGTGCAGGCAGACGGAGAAACCTACAAAGTGTTTACCACCGGCGCAACGGTTGCCGATATTCTGGATGAGCTGGGCATCACCCTGGGTGAGGATGATATCATCAGCAGAAAGCCGGAAACGGAGCTTACCTCCGAAGCCTCTCTTGTAATTAATCGCGTGGAATACCGCGAGACCGTGAAGGAAGAGGTTATTGCCTACGAAACCGTCAACAAGATTTGCGGTGACCTTTTTGAAGGCGACACCAAGGTGGAAACCGAAGGTGTTTTCGGCTCCCGTATTGTGAATTACAAAGAAAAATATGTGGACGGCGAACTGGTTTCCCGTGAGGAACTGGATGCGGATATCGTGCAGGAGCCTTCCGACAAGGTGCTTCTCATCGGTTCCAAAAAGCGCCCCTCACTGATTGATTTCAAAGACGGCGTGGCTCCCATTTCCAAACTGGAAGTTCCCTTCTATGTGTCACTTGACAGCAACGGTCTGCCCACAAATTATGTGGACTACATGGAGGGTGAAGCCACCGCTTACACCGGCGACCCCGAAACCTCCACGGGCCGTGTGCCCATGCAGGGCCATGTGGCCGTTGACCCCCGCGAGATTCCTTACGGAACCGAGATGTATATCGCCTCCCTTGACGGCAGATATATTTACGGCTACTGCATTGCCGCCGACACCGGCGGATTCATCTATAACTCCAACACCCTGATTGACCTTTATATGGACACCGAGGATATGTGTTGGGACTGGGGCAGAAGAGATATTGCCGTTTACATTATCTCTTATCCCCCTCAAAATCAATAACACCGAACCCAAGCGGAGTTTCATTTGAAGCTCCGCTTTTGCCTTAACGATTCTATTATCTGAACGGGGATTATTTACCGGACACTTACATGAATGGATATTATTTACCGCACATAATGACGAACGATGCTTAATATTTGACAAATCGTTCCATTCATTATAGAATAAGGCAATGGAGGTGACATAAGTATGAAAAAAATAATCAGTTTGCTGTTGGCAGTGGCTTTGGCTTTGCCGACCTGCGCTACCTTTGCTTATGCCGTTGAGGATGCTGTTCCCCTGCAGGCTGCGGTTGAGGAAACGGCAGCACCCGCCGAAGAACCGCAGGAGCAGGAAGCAGCCGAATTGCCGGGTCTCGGTTCCCTTATTATGGCGGCTTTTCTTGATGAGGAGCCGGATGACGGGGAAACTCCCGGTGAGGGTGAAGAGCCCGAAGAACCCGAACCGCCCGTTTACGACCCAAATTATGTTGCGGATTTTTATCTGATGAGCAATGCCTCCGGTTTCCCGTCCCTTGGCCATGTGTGGGTTTATATCGAGAATAAATCCCCCGTGGACCTTCAGGTGGGCTGCTACACCTGCCCTCCCGGTGAGGGTGTTTCGGTTGGCTGCTTTGCTTTGACAAGAAGCGACGGTGCCGGTGTGTACTATAATATTGAGGCATACTGCGGCAACAAGTATCCCGAGGACCTGAAATCCTGCTTCCACATGGTGAAGCCGATTAATCAGAGCGAGCTGGATAAAGTCAGCAATTACATCCTGCGCGCCAACTGGTGGGACCCCATGGTGGTGAACTGTGTGTTCTTTGCCCTTACCTGCTGGAATAAAGCAGGCGGCAACTACATGTTCCCCTGGCGCTGTTTCCCGTTTTTTGCCAAGATTGCCATTAAGCGCATGGGTGAGCCCGGCGTGAATATGTTTGACCCCGGCCGCGAAAGAGTGTTCAAACAGCGCGGCAGCGGCTCCAATGCCAGAATGGAACTTTGCCAGGACGGTTCCGTGGATACCGTTCCCGGTTAATTGAGAGAGAGGAAGAGAAAAATGAAAAAAGAGATTCGCAGAATAACGGCATTGCTGCTTGCCGTTATCACATTGTTGGCTCCTGTGAGTGCATCTGCCGCCTTTGTTACCATCGGCGGTGTCAACAAAGCGCAGGCAGTGGACGATGAAGAGGCCGTTTTGACCTTCAACCTGATTTCGGATACACATATCGGCGCCGCGGATGCCGAGGATGTGATGGTAGAGGGCTTTCAAAAAATGCAGGCGGAGCAGGGCAAGGCGGATGCCGTTGTTATATGCGGTGACCTGACCAACACCGGCGACCCTGCCGCCATTGAGCGCTTTTTCAGCGTGATGGGCGCAAACCGTCCCAATGCCAACGTGATTACCGCCACGGGCAACCACGACATGGGTCAGACCTCTCCCAGTGCCGAGCGCCGCGCCACCTACATAAAATGCCGCAATGCCGACATGGGTATCAACACCGCAACGGTGTATTACAGCTATGAGGTCAAGGGCATCAAATTTATTGTGCTGGGTGATGAGGGTAACGGTATCAATACCTGTAAAATCACCGATACACAGATTCAGTGGCTGGATAATGAACTGAAAACCGGCGCTGTTGACGGTAAGCCCGTGTTTGTTATTTGCCATTGGCCCATGCGCCGCTGCCACGGTGCCCACTTCCTGTGGCCCATCTGGCCGGGCGGGAACCTGAACCTTTCCACCACCAACAAGCTGATGAACGTGATGACAAAATATGACAACGTGTTTTATCTCAGCGGTCACCTGCATGAGGGTATCAACGGCATTAAAACCACCCTGCTGTTCAATGCCTGCTGTGTGGAGGACCACAAGGGTGTGACCTGCATCAACTCCCCCTCCTTCGGCAAGACCAACCGCTTCGGTATCGGTTACCGTGCCACGGGCTTTGAAATCGCCGTTTATGACGGCAAGGTCACCATTCTGGGCCGCAACTTCCTGACGGGTGAATACTTCAGCGATGCCAAGTACACCTTCTCCGT
>JAZRWZ010000355.1:0-10700 GCA_045599985.1 Acutalibacteraceae bacterium
GCGGCATATGCCACGGCGTTTTTGGAAATATCAATGCCCGCCGCACGGCAATCAAAACCGTGCTCTGTAAGGCCGGCTGCAACGGCGGCGGTATAATAACCCTCGCCGCAGCCCGCATCCAGCAGATTCACATTGCCCATAGCATAGCGAAGGGCCCCGTCACACAAGGCATTGCAAAGGCAGGCATAATATCCTTTCTCAAGAAAGGAACGGCGGGCCTGCACCATCACGCCGTCATCCCCGTGGCGCTTTTTTGAGGATTGGCGGCTTTGCAGCAAATTGACATAACCCTGTTTGGAAATATCGTAGCAATGGCCGTTTTGGCAAACATACTGCTTGGGTTCCCGCTCCAGCGGCAAACCGCAAACAGGACAAATCAGCAGCGATTTCATTTTGCCGCCTTGAATTTTTCAATCTGCGCCATCATGTCACGGCCAACCTCCGCCATAAAGCGAAGAGCAGCGGGAATCAGGGAATCGGGCAGACCTTTAAGGAAATTATCGGCTTCATAGGTGAAGTGACCCTGATAACCGATATCGGCAATGGCCTTCAGGATGGCATCCCAATCCATCTTCATCAGGTAGGGAAGTGTATGGGAATCGTGTAGATTGTCGTTATCGTGAATATGCAAAGCCGTAACACGGCGGCTGCCCATTTCCCGCAGCATGGTGGCGGCATCGCTGCCCACAAGGCCGCAATGGCCCAAATCCAGCAAAGCTGTGAAGCAATCACTGTCAAGCGCATCCACATAGCGGTTGAAATCCTCGGCAACCGAGCAGATGTTGGGCACAATCTGATTGGTTTCGCTGTTGCGGCCCCACATGTTTTCCAGAGCAATCTTAAAGCCGTATTCACGGGCAATGTGGGCGATGGAATTATAATAATCAATGTTGATGTCAAACTGGCCTTCACCGCAGGCAACCGGGTGAACCACGCTCACCTCAACGCCGAGAATACCGCTGATTTCCAGTGCCCGCTCCACAAGGGGCATGACGCAGTCGCTGTACTCCTTATCGGTAACACGGAAGGGAGGAAACGGAGTGTGGCTTTGGGTAAAGCTGAGACCGTTTGCCTCGGCAAGCTCACGAAGAGCCTTTGCCTGCTCTTTATAATCGGGAGCGCACAGCATGCTGCCGTCGCTTGTATCAAACATGGAAAAATCAAGGGCATCAAAGCCTGCATCACGGAATGCGGCAATGCCTTTTTCGTAACCCAAATGTTTAAATGTAACCTCGGTCTGTGTAACCAGTTTCATCAAAATCATCCTTTCAGGTCAATAGATCAAACTAAATTTTATCACACTCATTTATTTTTGTAAATAGAAAGGTATCCTTGATTTTTATAGAGTAGTATTATATAATAATGTTGGATTTAGCAGGGTAAAAGCGGCGGAATTTGTTATTCCGCTTTTATACCCTGCAAACGAAAAAGAAGGAAGATTATGGTACTCAAAAATTTTCACACGCACACCAACTATTGCGACGGCAGAAACACGGCGGAGGAGATGATTGAAACCGCCATCAGCCTCGGTTTTACCGCCCTCGGCTTTTCCGGCCACGCCTATACCGACTTTGACGGCTCCTACTGCATGACCCGGGAAGGGACGGCGCAGTACTTTGACGAAATCAATGCTCTCAAAGAAAAATACAAGGGAAAAATCAATGTTTACTGCGGCACGGAGCAGGATTTGCTCTCCCTGCCCCCCGAACACGATTTTGATTTCACCTTAGGCTCCGTTCACTATATTCAGGCCGGCGGCAAGTACTGGAATGTGGATTCCTCCGCCGACGAGCAGCTCAGATGCGCCGAGGAATGCTTCGGCGGTGACCTGATGGCCTACTGTGAGGAATATTTCAGGCTGGTTGGGAGCGTGATTGAAACCACCCACGCCGATTTCATCGGACACTTTGATTTGGTATCCAAATTCAACGAGGGAGATAAGCTTTTCGACTCCCATAATCCCCGCTATGTAAAAGCATGGCAGGAGGCGGCAGACCGCCTTTGCAAGGCAGGGGTTCCCTTTGAAATCAACACCGGCGCCATTGCAAGAAAACTGCGTACCGAGCCCTACCCCACACTGGAAATGGCCGAATTCATCCATCAGCGCGGCGGCACGTTTCTTATCAATTCCGACTGCCACTACCGCGAGAGGCTGATAATCGGTTTAAAAGAAGCTGCGGAGGCCTATTCCGCCTTCCGTTTAATTGACTTTGAAGAATTAATCAGAAAGTAAAGGAGAATTTATCATGGGTCTTCGCTTCAGAAAAAGCCTGAAACTCAACAAAAACGCCAAGGTGAATATCAACGCAAAATCCGTTGGCCTTTCCCTGGGCTCCAAAGGCGCACACTATTCCGTAAACTCCAAGGGTAACCAGACCGTTACCGTGGGCATTCCCGGCACGGGCCTGTCCTACTCCAAAACATTGGGCAAAAAAACTTTCAAAAACAAGAAAAAACTGCTTGGCTTTTTGGCTGTGCTGGCCGTTGTGGTTGTGGTATTCATCATCTCCAAGGTTGCCGAAAGCAAGGGAACCGATACCCAGGGGCTTATTAACAACGCCCTGAACCCCACCTCCGCCGCCCAGACGGTTGCCACCACCGTTTTAACCGACGATTCCACCGTTTATGTGACCCCCAGCGGCAAAAAATACCACACCAGCAAGGATTGCGCAGGCAAAAACGGAAACCCCATCACCAGAAAAGAAGCCGTGGAAAAAGGATACTCCCCCTGCAGCAACTGCTGTGAATAATTTTTACGGAGGAACCGTATGATTATTTCCGCCAAAAAAGAATACATATTCCACAAAGGCAGCGTGACCCCTGCCTGCCACGCCTCCACGGTTTTGCCCCTTGATGACGGCACCGTGCTGGCCGCATGGTTCGGCGGCGTGCGCGAAAAGCACAAAAGCGTTGAAATCTATGTTGCCAAACGCCAGACCGACGGCACATGGACCACGCCCGTTTGCGTGACCGAGCACGACAAAATTCCCCATTGGAACCCCGTGTTTTACCGCCGCCAGAACGGAGAAATCATTCTCTATTACAAATACGGTGAAGAGATTCCCTACTGGATTACCAAATATGTTATCAGCAAGGATAACGGGCAAACGTGGAGCGAGCCCCGTGAGCTTGTGCCGGGCGACAACACCGGCGGCAGAGGCCCCGTAAAGAACAAATGCCTGCTCTTATCCAACGGTGTTCTGTTGGCTCCCGCCTCCACCGAGCAGGGCAAATACCGCTGCTTTATTGACCGCAGCGAGGATGACGGCATCACATGGCAGGCCTGCGACTATATGGAGATTCCCACTTACCGGGGCAAGCAGGTCAAGCTGATTCAGCCCACCCTGTGGGAATCCGAAAACGGCGGCGTGCACTGCCTGATGCGCTCCAATGTCGGCGCCTTGTATCGCAGCGCTTCCGCCGATTACGGCAAAACATGGAGCAAACCAAAACGCACCCACCTGCCCAATAACAACAGCGGTGTGGACTGCGCCAAGGGCAAGGACGGACCGGTATGGCTCATCTATAACCCCGTTGATGTGAACTGGGGCGTGCGCCATCCCCTTGTGCTGGCTTACTCAAGAGACAACGGTCATCACTTTACCCAGGTGCTTAACCCGGAGCCCGGGTTCGGTGAATTCTCCTACCCCGCCATTGTATGTGACGGCGATAAGCTTCACATCACCTACACCCACAAGCGCCGCCAGATCGTGTACTGGCAAATTGATTTGGAAAAATAAGACAGAGAAACATCATAACAGAAGTAAAAAACGATGCCATCATACGGTTTATTAGCCGTTTTGAAAGCATCGTTTTTCTTTTGCTGTATCGGGAAATCAATATCTCATGTATTCAATCCAACATAACACAAAATGCCCGCCTGCCGGAAAAAGCAAGCGGGCAAGCAATTATTATTGTCTTTAATTAGTCTTGGCACCGTTCTTCTTGTTGAGAACGATATTGGTGATGATGCCGAGGATAAGAGCGCAGGCAATGGAGGTAAGGGTAACCTTGCCGAAGGTGAGGGAAAGGCCGCCGATACCGGCAATCAGGATAACGGAAACAACGAACAGATTGCGGTTGTCATCCAGATTGACCTTCTGAATCATCTTAAGACCGCTAACTGCGATGAAGCCGTAAAGAGAGATGCACACGCCGCCCATGACGCAGGAGGGAATGGAAGCAAGGAAGGTGGCGAAGGGAGCAATGAAAGCAACGATGATGGCAAGCACTGCGGTGCAGATGATGGTGGAAACGGAGGCGTTGCCGGAGATAGCCACGCAGGCGATGGACTCACCGTAAGTGGTGTTGGGTGCACCGCCGAAAAGAGCACCGGCCATGGAGCCTACGCCGTCACCAAGCAGAGTTCTGTGCAGGCCGGGTTCCTCGAGAAGGTCTTTCTCGATGATGGAGCTGATGTTCTTGTGGTCGGCAATATGCTCGGCAAATACTACGAAAGCAACGGGAACATAGGCCACGGCAACAGCGGCAATGTAGGAACCGCTCAGCTCACCGAAGGCACCGAAGGCCTCAAGGAAGGTGAACTTGGGAACGGAAACGAAGGTGTGCAGGCCAACGCCGCCGTCAACAAGAGCGCCGAAGGAGGCGAAGTTGATGACCTTGAGCAGATCGTTGTTGGTAACATTACCGATTACGGTGAAAATAGCGGCAACGACATAGCCGGAAAGGATACCGATGATGAAGGGAATCAGCTTGGCCATCTTCTTGCCGAAAACGGAGCAGAACATGGTAACAAACAAAGTAACAAGGCCGCAGATAATGGCAACATAAACGCTGGCGGTGGGATTGCCGTCGGCACCCATTACGGAGCCCTTCTGCAAATCGCCGATGGCGTTGCCGGCAAGGGACAAACCGATGATGGCAACGGTGGGGCCGATAACAACGGCGGGCATCAGCTTGTTGATCCAGTTAACACCGGAGATTTTAACGGCAATGGCAATCACCACATACACAAGGCCGGCAAATACGGCACCGAGAATCAGGCCGAGGTAGCCGAGGGCAACGGTGGTGGCACCGGCAAAGGCGGCAGCCATGGAACCGAGGAATGCGAAGGAAGAACCGAGGAATACGGGGCTCTTGGCCTTTGTGAAAAGCACATACACAAGAGTACCGACACCGGCGCCGAACAGAGCGGCAACCGTGCTCATGGAAACATCACCGCAGTCATAGGAGCCGGAAATAATCATGGGAACGGCGATGGTGGCGGCCATGATTGCAAGCAGCTGCTGGAAAGCAAATACAATCAACTGACCGAACTTGGGCTTGTCTTTGATGTTGTAGGTAAGTTTCATATAGTCTCCTCCTTAAATTATTACCCTGTTTATGTTAACGCACGGGGCGTTAATGCCTTATTTGCGCCAGATGGAAACGCTGACCTCCTCGTCAAAGGGAGGTACTTTCACACTGATGACCTCACTGCGGGAGGTGGGAACATTCTTGCCCACATAATCCGCCACAATGGGCAGCTCCCGGTGGCCCCGGTCAATGAGCACGGCAAGCTGAATTTTGGCGGGACGGCCAAGGTTGATGATTGCCTCCATGGCGGCGCGGGCTGTGCGGCCCGTATAAAGAACATCATCCACCATGACAACGGTTTTTTCCGTTACATCAAAATCAATCTGTGAAGTTTTCAATTCCGGCATCTGGGATGAACGGGATAAATCATCGCGATAAAGGGTGATATCAAGATAACCGGTTTTTACCGGAATACCCAATGCACGCAGCTTGGCGGATAAAATATCGGCCAAAGATGCACCCCGCCGCATAATTCCGACCAGGCAGATTTCCTCCACATCGGGATTACGCTCGGAAATTTCGTGAGAAATGCGGGTTAAGGAACGGTTCACGGCTGCCTGATCCATGATATATGATTTGAATTCCAAAATAGGCCTCCGATTTTCTGCATAAAAAAACGACCCTGTCAACCGACAAGACCGTAAAATCCCAAACAGACATTTTCTGCCCGCGCCGTATGATAACCATCTTGTCGGCATCTCTGTACCGCTCTTAAAGAATTATTGCAAGCGTAGTGTACCACTATATTTAGGGATTGTAAAGGGGTTTTCATCAAAAAATATCGAAAATATGGTATTTTTGTCGCCGGTGGGCACAAGTCCGAAAAGCATAAAACGGAGCGGTATCTGCCGCTCCGTTTTATCAGCACATATTACTTTTTTAATCTGCTCACCAGTTCATCCGTCAGCAGCAGATTGATGCGCTTTGAGGCCACATAGGTTTTGAAACCGCCGTCCTCATTTTTAAGCCCGAAGGTGCCATATGTGGAGGTAACAACCGTGAAGCCGTCCAGCACCACATTGCCGCAATAGCCCACATCGGCATTAGCGCAGCGCTCCGGTGCCGTCTGCCCGGGCAGATAGGTGTGGGCGGGCTTGATGCGGTACTGCCCCTCCCTTTGTTTTTTGATATCGTCATAAGTGCCCACCCAGGCAATCCAGCCTTCGCTGAACCAGGGGCGGTCGGGGTCTTCGGTATTGTAAAGCGCATTGCGTTTTTCGTCACGTTCAATGGAACGGAAGGTAATAAACAATCTGCCGTCGGCTAAATAATCGGCCTTGTGCCGCTCCCCGTTCAAAGCGGCGGGAGCTTCCACGGGGGCAGACCATGTTTCGCCCTCATCCCGGGAAAACGAAACAAGAGAATTCATCTTTTTGGAATTGCTGCGGGCCAGCAGGCAAAGCTCATCCCCCTGCCCTTTTTCGGAGCGGATTACCTCCACCTCGCACATATTGGCAGCTACCTCCGCCTCACGGTAGGCGGAAAAATAGGGAACCGGCTCACTCCAGCAGGGCTTGCCGTTCTCAAAGGTGAGAATGGTTTTATAATTAACAAACTCCGGCGTGTGGAAAAACGCCATCCATTTGTCGCAGAATTTTCCGTTTTCTTTGAGTTGTGTCAGGGAAGCCATGGCAACTATGGTCAACAGCTTTTTCCCGTTGAGCGTGGGGAACATAAGCTGAAATTCCGACCAGTTCTCCCCCTCATCCTCGGAAACGGAAAAATTGAATCCGCCGGTAGTCGGCTCATCTCCCCATTTGGGATTGCCGGAAATAAGCACCAGTTTATCCGCGGTTTTTCCGTCTGTAAACTGCAGTCGGTAGACCGTGGGTGTTTCCCGGGACTGTGCCCAGGAGGCGGGCTGACGGTCATCGGCGCGGTGATAGGTTACACCCCCGTCACTGCTGATAACACTGCGCAAAGCCCCTTTGCCGTGCTGGGAGGGGTAAACGGTGAGGATATCGCCGTTTTTGAGCAGAACGGAATCGGGATGGCCCAGATACTCCTTGCTGCTGTCAAGAACGGATAACTCAAACAAAGAATCAAATTTACTCTCAAGCCCCTTAGGTTTAACAGACAAATCAAGCAGAGGAATGGTATATTCCATAATATTCTCCTTATTATACCGCTTTTATTCTGAACACTCTGACACCGTGGGAGGGAACCGCCGCTTTCAGACTGCCGCTGACGGTAAATGCTTCGCCGCTCCACAAATCCGCTGCCGAATACTGTGAGGCTGCAGGCAGAGATACGGAAGGGAGCATGGCCAGCGGGCGCATACCGTAAGACATTTCCGCTTCACGGGGACCTTTATTGAAAAAGCAGATGGCACACTCCCCGTTTTGCAGGGGCTTTACCAGCACATCCTGCAAAGCGTTGGTTTTCACGCGGATACAGGGTTTGCCCAAAGCATCCTGATCGAGGGCAATCACATCTCTGTTGGAAAGAATGCGGTAAAAAGGATTTTCGGTATCGGGGGTGCCGTCCGGCTTCAGGAATTGCCTGATATCATTGCCGAGAATCAAGGGCGCCGCCATCATGCACCACAGGGTAAAGTGACTGCGGCATTCCTCCTCGGTCAGATTGCCGTTGCCGACCTCCAGCATATCCGGGTCGTTCCACCCGCCGGGGCCCGCGTATTTGCCAAGCATAACGGTAAACTCATAAATGGCCAGTACGGATGCCCAATAGGGCTTGATATCCATGGTGGTGCGCCACAGATTGCCCACACCGGGACCCCAGCGCCACGGGCGGTTCACACCCCATTCGCAGATGGAATAGACTATGGGCTTTTCCGCAGCTCCGGTGGCGGCGGCATAGTCCGCCGTGGCCTTTTTGAGGGCTTTGCCCATTTTATCGTATTGCATGGCGGCGCTGTCCTGCCGGGAGCCCACGGGATTCATAATTTTTACGGTGTTTTTGCCCGCTTTCAGGAAAACGGTCAACTGGTGGCGCGCCTCGCCGCTGCCCGCCATTGTGGAAGGAAGAGCAACGGGATAGGTTTTTTCGCGGTTCACCAGAATCTCGCAGTACATATTGCTGCGGTTATTTTTTCGGAACATCAGGGTGAGCACATACTCCCCGTCTGCTTCAACGGTAATGTCGGTAAACTCGGCGGCACCGCAGGCGCCGGAAAGGCCGTTGATGAATTTGCCTCCCGTCACCCTGGCATCCTCGGAGAGGGAAGCGTTGCCGATAAGATAAGCATCCTCACAGCCGTAAACTTTTTCGCCGCTCTGCTCCCCGACGGGGCTCACGGAGAGGCTGACTATGCCGGGAGCCACCGTGGGAATAGGCACATTGTGGCCGAAATCATATTTGAAATATTCAATACCCCACCGGGCAAAGGTGGCGGCATCCTCAAATTCCCGCCCGAAACAGGAGGGCAAATCCTCGCAGGTGAGAGTACCGTTGGAGGAATAAAGGCCGACTTTCAGGCCAAGGTCATTCACTTTTTTGACAAGCGCGGGAATGCCGGAGGGAAAGGCTGCCAGATCCCCCTGCAATTCGCCGTTTTCATCCCTTTGAGAGGACTGCCAACAGTCATCCAGATTCACATAGCGGTAGCCGCAATCGGCAAGGCCGCTGTTTTTGAGGGCGGCAGCAATTTCGTATATCTGTTTTTCATCAATTTTGGTGTGAAAGCAATTCCAGCTTGACCAGCCCATGGGCGGAGTCAGTGCCGCACCATTGCCGTATTTTTCATCCGGTGTATAATTCAGCTTTACGGCATTCATGGCTCTGTCCAGCATTTGTGACGGGTCAATCCTGCTTTTTCTGACCGCACGCACGGCGGCAGCGGCACCCGCCGCCAAAGAAGCGTTGAGTAACAGTGACATTGGAATTCCTCCTATTAAGCGGGAATCAGGGTATGAAGCATATAGCGGCAGCCTGCCGGGTCGGTATCAAAGCCGAGGGATGAGGCATCCACCACATCGGTATTGTAAACAGTGACTGTTTTAGGCTGATACAAAGGTAAAATCACGGCAAGCTCCATAACACTGTCCAGCATCTGCCGGGTCATAGCACAGCGGGCCTCATAGTCGTTGGCGTTGCGCACACCGTTGAGAAGGCCGTCCAAATCAAAATCGCTGATGCGGCAATCATTGGACTTTCCCCCGGTGCCGAACCGGTCATAGCAATCGCAGGTAAGGCCGTCGTTAACGGGGCCGCACCAGAAATCAGCATCCCCGTTTTTCAGTGAGGCAAGATATTCCTCATCGGTGCAGCATTTTACCGTCAGGCCGATGCCTATGGCTGCCAGTGCATTTTTCACACTGCCGCAAATGGCAAAGGGAAGGGAGTTTTCATCACCGCAGCAAGCCACTTTCAAGGTGACGGGCTTGCCTTTTTCGTTGGTGGCCGTGGCTTTGCCGTTGGCGGAGGCCAGAACAATGCCATCCTCCACAAGCAGTTTTTTGGCGCCGGACACATCCAGTTTATAGAAAGGCTCGGAGGCGGCGGTGGGATATTCACCAAAGCGCAGACTCATGGGATAATTCAGCGCCGTATAGGAATCCCCGAGAGCAGCCTTGATTTCCTCCTGACAGTTGACCACCTTCATCACGGCTTTGCGTTTGTTCTCGCTCATTTTTTCGGCATTGAAGGTGAAAGCACAGTAACACCGACTGTGGGTGAAAAAGCTTTGAATACCGTCTTCGTTATAAGAATCCTTTCCGTTCTGTGCCGCATCGGATTCAAAAACATCCACCTTGCCGCTTTTGAGCAGGGATAAGGCACTGCCTTTGCGGTCGGCGATATTCACTATTTTTAACTCATGAAAAGCAGGCTCACCGCCGTGATAATAGGGATTGCCGGTAAGGCTTAATTCATTGCGGTCGGTGTCGTATTTTTCATACACAAAGGGGCCGCTCCCCACGGGAATAGGCTCATTCCGGCGCACCACATCACAGGAGCCCTTCTGATAACCCGTGCCGTAAACGCTCTTGGGAACAATCAAAGGGTTAATAAGAGAAATGGTGTTAACATTAGCGGAATCAAACAGCAGAGTACAGCAATGGTCATTGACCTTGACAATACCGCTCACATCGGGCACATCCACACCGTCGGCATAGTTCTTTTGAATGTAGTTATCAATCAAATTCTGCCGCCACCATGCTGCGGGGTCATAGCTGTCGGGATTGCTCTCCGCCTCCACACGGGCCAACAGTTTGAGCACCTTTTCGGAGGAAGGCTTTTTGCCCAAAGCCTTGTACTCCTTGCCGTAGCCGTATTTTTCGCAGTAGGCGCCCCAATCCTTGCCGTCACCCTCCGCATATTTGCCGTTTAAGTTGGTGGCAACAAGATAGGTAATCTCATCCGCGGCGGAAATGGTGCCCTTCGAGTACTTTGTCAGCACCGTTTCCTCGATATTATCCAGTTTT
>JAZRWZ010000356.1:0-3429 GCA_045599985.1 Acutalibacteraceae bacterium
GTGGTCTTGCCCTACACGGAGTAAAAACGGGAGAGGCAAGCCTCTCCCCTACGGAACAACCCCATCTTGCTTCCCCTTGAGGGGAAGCTGTCACGAAGTGACTGATGAGGTGTAGCCGTGAAACGGCGTAATAATTCAGCAAACGCCTCATCCGCTTCGCCGTGGAAAAACGGGAGAGGTAAGCCGCTCCCCTACGGTATAACCCTACGGTGTAGGGTCAGAGCACCTGCTCTGACCGGCACGGCGGTACGCCGTGGAAAAACCCGTGTGTTGAAAAAAATAAATTTGCCTGCGGCAAATCCGGCAAGGCGCAGTGGCCTTGCCCTACACAAACACCTCATCCGTCTCGCAAGCTCGCCACCTTCCCCTCGAGGGGAAGGAAGGAAAGTTGTTTTGCGAAGGATGCGGCAAGACACGGTGGTCTTGCCCTACACGCAATCTCCGCTTCCCCTGAAAACCGAAAACTCCTTACTTCCGCGTCCTTCGTCTTCCGAAAACCGAAAACCGAAAACTATTTTCGGTCTTGCCCTACACGATACCACCCAAAGGGACGGATGTTACTGAACACTATCCTTTTTTCACCTTAACGGGAAGAAAAATGCTCGGGTGCGTTCATCCTTTATTCCGCAATGCTTTTAAAGTTGTTCCGTATTTCGGCGGCGGTGCCGGTGGTCAGGTAAAAATTGTACTCGAAGGGCTCAAAGCTGCGGAAGGTCCATGCCCCGATTACGGCGAAATAGGATGTGGGGTCATCCGCGGAGGGGTCTTTCAAGGCGGTTTTGCCTCTGTTATACACCCCGGGGATAAAGGTGTTCCTTGCCCCGGTGTAAAGGCCTATGCCGAAGCTGTCCTCAAATTCGCCAGTAAAGGCGCCCCAATTCTCGGTGGCCGTGAATCTCAGCTTGCCCGGGCCGCCCCAGAAGGGCAAATCCGGTTCCGCCGAAAGGGCATCATCCGTCCACGGCTTGTCGCCGCCGTAGTAGACAAAGCGGTTAAGGGGCTCAATGCAGTAAAAGGCGGGAAGCTCCTGATTGGCTTTTCTGGGTTCATAGTTCGAGTAATCAACAAAACGGCAGCTTGTGAGCAGGGTGTTTTCCGCAAAGGAATAGGTTGCTTCCATGTAGGCGGGGCAGATGCAGGCGGCATCCTTGGCCCAGTCCATGGGGCGGCACTTGATATAAATGGAATCATCGGTAACATGCAGGTCAACCAGCTTGCTGCTGTTGTTATACTTGTTGCCGCCCTGCACGGGGTTATACGGCCACTCGTTGGTGTAATAGCCGTTTTCGTAAACCTCGCTGTCCATAACGCCGTAGTAGGATTGCTGCACCAACCGGCCCGTGTCGTGCCGGTTGATAAGGTTCACATGGCTGTTCACGGCGCGCTCCCCGTAACGGGCGGCGGCATTGGAATCCACAAAAATCCTGCCGTCCTTTTCCACCGCCTCCACGTTGGAATCCAGATCCTCAAGGTAGCTGAGCGCACCGCCCCAGTCAAGGTTGATGCCCATTTTGTATTGGCTGTTGGAAACAAAGATTTCTTTTTCGGGCACCTCGCGGTTAAACACCGAAACACCGGCAAGGGAGAAGTTAAAATCCTCGGTGTTCAGGGGTGAAACGGTAAGGGAAACCACATTCCGCGCTTTTTTGTTATTCAGCACGTTATCAATGAAGGAGAAGAAAAGGGCATCTTCCCCGGGTTCCAAAAAGAATGTTTCGGAAAGGGCTTTGCCGAAACCGTTTTCGTAAGCGATTTCGCCCCTGACATAAGCGTTTGAAGAATAGCGGATGCCGTAATAGTTAAACCACGGGGTGCTTTTGTTTACGCCGAAGGTGACGGCGTTTCCCTCCGCCGATTGGGTGAAGGTTCCCTGCGTTTCCACTTCAAATGCAGTGTCGTTTTTGGCGGGAAGAAAGCTGAAGGGGTAAGTGGTCAGGGATACAATCAGCGCGATGATGAAAGACAGAATCTTATTCATAGGCAGCTCCTTCTTCTTTTATCGGGTACCGTTGAAACCGCAGGGGAGGCTGCTCCTCCCGAAATCCTGCTTAAAAAAACTTATTCCCCGAGGATTTTCCGGTAATTCTCTTTATCGGTGTCGCCCTCGGTGGAGAAGCAGAGCACCACGGAATTTTCGTTGAGCCCCAGTTCATCACGAAGGGCTTTCAGCTCACTGTTCTGCATCACCTCGGCCACAAGGCCAAGGGTGGAGGCACCGCTTTCGCCGGAAATCACCTTTTCATCCCCCGGGGCGGGTTTGCCGAGAGTGCGCATTCCCGCCGCGGCAGGGTATTCGGGCATGGAAACAAAATTATCCGCATGGTCGCGCAGAATATCCCACGCCAGCCTGCAGGGCTCGCCGCAGCAAAGGCCCGCCATCATGGAGTTCATATCCCCCTCGGCAAAATGAAGCTTGCCGTCGTTGGCCAAAGCCGTGCGGTAGATGCAGTCTGCCGCGTTGGGCTCCACCACCGTAATCACCGGGCGCTCCTCATCCCCGTAGTAATCGGCAAAAAAGCCGCAAACCGCCCCTGCCATGGAGCCGACCCCGGCCTGCAGAAAGATGTGGGTGGGCTTAACGCCGTTTAACTGCTCCAGTGCTTCATAAGCCATGGTGGTGTAGCCCTGCATAATGTGGCGGGGCACATCCTCATAGCCGTCCCACGAGGTGTCCTGCACCACGACCCAGCCGTATTTTTCGGCGCATTCCCTGGCAAGGCGCACATCGTCGTCATATTTCAAATCGGTAATACCGGCATCGGAACCGAGATTCTTTATGTTTTGAAGCCTTTCGGGGGCTGTGCCCTTGGGCATAAATACAACGCTCTTTTGCCCAAGGCGGTTGGCGGTCCACGCCACGCCTCTGCCGTGGTTGCCGTCCGTTGCGGTTACAAAGGTGACCTCACCGAGCTTTGCTTTGATTTCGGCGCTCGTCATTTTTTCGCAGGGCAGGTCACCGATATCCGTGCCGAGCTTTTGGGCAATAATGCTGCCTATGGCAAAGCTGCCGCCCAGCACCTTGAAAGCGTTCAGACCGAAGCGGTAGCTTTCATCTTTCACATAAATATTCTTTACCCCCAGCTTTCCGGCAAGGCCGTCAAGTTTACGCAGGGGTGTAACGCTGTATTCGGGAAAACTGCGGTGAAAAGCAATCACCTTTTCGGCGGCTTTCACACCAAAATCGGAAACATCGGAGAGTCCCTTTCCCGTTTTGCGCTCAAAATGAACATTCTTAAAGCATTCCTGCAATACAATCACCCTATTCGCTTATTTGCTTCCATTATACCAACATTTGCCGCAAATACAATAAACAGTGTTCGTTTTCTCCTAATTTTTTGTGAGAAAAGATTGATTTATACCTTTATAAAGGATAAAATGAAAGAGGAATGCAGCGAAAATGCCTTTCTTTCGCCGCAATGCGGCAACTGA
>JAZRWZ010000357.1:0-3570 GCA_045599985.1 Acutalibacteraceae bacterium
CAGAGTCGGGTGGCGGCGGGCTTTTCGGGCTGTTATCCGATTTTCAGCACGGCCTTTACCGTATCAAAAAAGGCAAGCACAATGGATTTGAGAATGCCCCACACAAGGTCGGTGGTCTTCTCCGGGTTATCCTTGGCAAGATTTGTAAAACCGTCGTTGGTTCCGTCATAATCCGAGGTGTATTGGTTCAGCCATGCGATGATGCCGTTGGGGTAGGTCAGGGTGATTTCCTCGCCTGCGGCGCTGGTGGTTACGGTGTTGGGGTAGGCTCCGCCGTCATAGGTGAACAAATCGTTGGAAACGGAGAACCACACATGGTGGTTGCTGGGGGTCTTTTTGCCGTCCGGGTAGCACACCTTGCCGAAAAGGGTCAGGCGGCAGTCGCCGGGGCAGGCGGAAAAGCGGCAGATGTTATCCCACACATCCTTGCCGGTGCTGTGGTAGCCGGCAATCACGTCATATTTGCTGGTAATCAGCCAGATGGGCATGTTTGCCACGGCCTTGTACTGGGCCTCGGAGGGGTGGTAGGCGGGGCACATGGGAAAAGCGGCGGCGAAAAAGCCGGGGTAACTGGTAATCATCTTGAGGGTCATTTTTCCGCCCATGGAAAAACCGCCCGCACAGATTCTTGTCAGGTCAACGGAATCCCGGTGGCTCTCAATGAAAGCATCGGCAGCGGCCTTGACGGCGGTGATGTATTTGTCATCCCAGTATTCCTTCTTTTCCTCATGGGTGCGGAAGGCCAAAAGGTAGGCGCCGCCGTTATGGAAGCGTGCCTGAAGCTCCTCGCTTGCCCAAAGGGGGAAGTTGTTGTCGGCAATCTGTGAGCCGGGCTCCGCACCCTGACCCATGCCGTGGAAATACAGCACAACGGGATATTTCTGCCCGTCCTTCACCTCGGGAGAAAAGGCAGCGTAGTCCACGGTCAGGCCGTCAACCTCCGGCCCGTCCATCTTCACAAAGGCGGCCTTGTATTCATCAATCCGGGAAACATCCGCCCCGCAAACGGGCAGGGCGCACATAAGAAGGGTCAGAACAGCCATGCACAGGCAAAGTCCTTTTTTCATAATCCATCCTCCTGCGAAACTTATTTCCTTCATACTATCACGGTGAGATTCTTTTTGCAAGGTTGGAATATTATTTATTTCTTCAAAGGGTACTTTTCAAAATGTGCTCAAAAACCGTTTTACATGGGCGGGATTTGTGGTACAATGCTTTCAATACAAATAAACGGAGGGAACAATATGAATCCGGCAGAAAAAGCGTGGATGGAAACCACTTCCGGGGTAACCACGGCCCACCACGGCGGCGGAGCGGGCAGACCGTTCTGGAACGTGGAAGCAAAACAGTTTATGTATGTACCGTCTTTTCAGTTTCCGCCGATTCCCGGCTGCGAAAAATACATCTATGAGGCCACCGACGAAACGGGCAGAACTCACACCTTTGCCGCGGATTCCGCCTGCGCACTTTTAACGCCCATCTGGGGGGATATTCCCGAGGGCGTTGTGACCCTGCAGGTGTTTTCAACGGATGAAGAGGGGCAAAAGCGCCACCTTGTGGGGGCCAGAACCTTCTTCCGCATGGCGCCGTTTTCGGATGATTACCCCGAGGCGGCCTGCGGCTACGGCGAATGTGCCCGGGGTGCGTTCTCCTATTGCTTCAACAGCCGGATTATCCGCCACTGGCTGGAGCAGGGCACGCCCGACCCCTGGTATGACCTGAATGTTTACCCTAGCAAAATGGTGGCCGCCGTGATGACCGCCATGCTTCGCTACGGCGAGCTGGACCCCGCCAAAAATGACGACTGCGTGAAGATTGCCTGCCGTGCCGCCGATTATCTTCTCTCCATCACCGAGCCCGCAGGCAGCCCGCTGGAGGGACTTCCTCCCACCTATTACACCGATTTCAGGCAAAAGGACGACGCCATGAATGACCTGACCGCCGGCGAGCGCAAGGATACCATCATGATGTTTTACCCCGCCGCGGCAGGTTCGGCCTACCTTGCCCTTGAGAAAAAGACGAACAAGCCCGAATACCTGAACGCCGCCCTGAAAATCGGCGCTTATTACCGCGACCATGTGCTGCCCAACGGCAGCTGGTATCTGGTGGTATCAAGGCTCACGGGGGAACCCGTGGCCCGGAATTACTGCATGCCCACCAACGCCATTCTGCCTTTCATAAGGGATTTGTATAAGCGCACGGGGGACAAGTGCTGGCAGACTCTGGCGGATAACGCCTTGGCCTATGTGGAAAACAACGCTTTGAAAACCTACAACTGGGAGGGCCAGTTTGAGGACAGCGTTCTTTCCGCAAACTATTCCAACCTTGCCCACGGCGACTGCAACAAGCTGATTGCCTATTATGCCGAGAATTATGCCGATGACCCGGAAAAAATGGAAACCGCAAAGGAACTGATGCGGTTTGTTGAGGACCAGTTTGTGGTGTGGAACCGGCCCTGCCCGTGGGACAGATGCAACTTTGACGTGACCTGCTGGCCCACCCCCTGCGGCCTTGAGCAGTATAACTGGGCGGTTCCCGTGGATGCCAGCACCTCGCTGATTGCCCAAACCTTCCTCATCCTGGGCAAGGCAACGGGGGATTCCCTGTATTTTGCCAAGGCAAAGGCGCTGATGAATACCGTGACCCGCATGCAGAACAAAAAAGACGGCAGAATCCCCACCGAGTGGAAGGAACCGGGCTTTATGGATAACGACAATGCGGAGAAGGAATTCTGGATCAACTGCATGCTTTTCACCGCCACGGTGCTGACGGATTTTGCCGATTATTTCGGTGAATGATAAAATAGTTACAAGGATTTTTATGTCGGAGGCTTTATGAAAAAGTTTATTGCGGCTGTATTGGCGGTGATGATGATGAGTCAGGTGAGTTTTGCGGCAAGCGCGGAGAACGCCGTTACGGTTTCCTCCCCCGGGGAGCTTGCGGCTGCCGTGAATTCCGTTGAAAACGGCGGAACGGTTTATCTGAAGGGCGGCACCTACCGCTTCGACGCTCCCCTTGTGTTTGACGGCGTAAAAAAGAATATCACCGTATCCTCCCTGCCCGGGGAAACGGCGGTGATAACCAACGCCTGCCCCGTGGCGGAATGGACGGAATGCACGGTAAACGGTGTCAGGGCTTTTTCCGCCCCCGCAAAGGGCAAAAGAATCTCTGCTCTGTTTTCCGAAAGCGGAAAGCTGGAGGTCACCCGACTGCCCGAATCGGGGTATTATTCCATCGACAGGCCCGATTTGTCGGACACAAAAGGCGAGGGCAACGACCTTGCCTCAAACGGCTTTTATGCCGACGATCTGAAAAAAGCGCCGTCGAATCTTTGCGACGTTACGGTCGAGATCCTGCACCAATGGGTCAGTGAGGTCGAAAAGCCCGTATCATTCAACGAGAGCACAGGCCTTTTCAGGCTTGCAAGGTATTCGGGCAGGCCGATCGTTTCCGGCGACAGATATTTTCTGCAGAATGCTCTTGAAGGGCTCGACAAGCCCGGCGAATGGTGCTTTGATTCAAAAGCCGATAAGCTTTACTACATCCCCTTTGAGGGCGAAACGAAGTCGG
>JAZRWZ010000358.1:0-2003 GCA_045599985.1 Acutalibacteraceae bacterium
GCACCGAATTTGTCGGAGAATGAGATGTAAACGGAAAACACAACGGAGAAAACGACCCACGCCGCCGAAGCAAAGAGAGCCCCGGGCAGCTGATTGCGGATTTTGCGCTTTCCGCCGGGCACAAAGGTATACATGATAAGAAAAACGGCAAACAGAAAAGCCATAATCAGCAGATATCTTGCGTATTTGAGAACGGAGAACACCGGCTTGAGAATGGCGATGTCGGGGAAATAGCCCGAAACAATGCTCATGATTTTGCCGCCGTAGGCCATGGCAACAAAGCTCAGCAGCAGGGTGATGACAAACACGACCATGTATAAAATGGAACTGCCGTAGTATTTGATGATGTTGCCTGTCTTTTCCACGTCGTAGGCCGCATCCAGTCCCTTCATCAGCTCACGCATGGAGGCACTGGCGGAATAAACCGTTAATATAATGGAAACGGTGAATGCCGCTTTGCCGCTTTGGTATATGCCCGTGATGATGCGCTCGAGCACCGTCATCACTTGCTCCGGCATCATTTCCCCAAGGCGGGCTATGATGTATTCCTGAGAAACGGGTAAAAAACGAATCAGGCTGACCATAAGCATAATGACCGGAACCATGGAGATAAAGATGTTATAGGTGCTTGCCGCCGAATAGAGAGCCAGTTTTCTGGCGCCGAGCCCCTTGCCGAATTCCTTACCCAAAGAGATTAGTTTTTTCATGATTACCCTCCTGCATGAAAACCCGATTATTTGAATTGATGGATATATTTTATTGAAAAAATCATATTTTGTCAAATATTAAGAGGGGGGTATTCCGGCTGCTTGCATTGCCCTTTTTATTGTGCTATGATGAAACAAAGCAGTGCCGGTATTCACGGGCGAAGCGATGGGCAGTAATCCTCGAAAAACCCGGTTTGAGAATATCGGGAAAAACAATTATTTATACTTATGAATAACGGAGGAAAATGGTATGGCAGCTATATGCAAAGCAATCTTTTCGGTAATCATGACCATTGTTTGCGGGGTGCTCAACCTCGTTCCCATGTTCTCGGCCGGTCAGCCCTCACCCCTGCCGGTGGGTGCCGAAAGATTTTCCTACGGTGAAAAGGCAAGGGAAGTAATGGATATTTACATGCCCGACACCGAGGAGGAAAAGCTGGATGTTCTGCTTGTTATCCACGGGGGCGCCTGGATGTTCGGCACACAAACCATGTTTGCCAACGATTGCATGGATGCCGCGAAGGCCGGCTTTGCCACGGTTGCCGTTGATTATTCCATGCTTCAGGATAAGGTGAATGCCCTTGATATGGTGGATGAAATTGAAGCCTCTGTGGCAAAAGCCAAGGAAATCATTGAGCAGAAGGGCTACCAAACCGGCAAAATGATTGTTGCAGGCCATTCGGCAGGGGCGCATCTTTCCGCGCTTTACGGTTTCACACGCTATAAGACCTCACCCATTCCCATCGCATTTATTGTGGGCAACGCAACGCCCTCCAACTTCTTTGATGAAAACGGCAGCGGCAAGACCTCACTTGAAAAAAACAGATATCTCCTCACCTCCTTCCTGGCGGGCAATCTTGTTTTGCCGTTCACCATGAAAACCGTGCAGGCCGATATTGATGCGGTAAGCCCCATTGCCAATGTGTCGGCGGAGGTGCCGCCCACCATTCTTGTTCACGGCAAAAAGGATTCCATGGTGCCCTATTCGAACTCCGTTGAGCTTTACGAAAAGCTGCAGGAATGCGGAGTTGACTGTGCACTGATTACCTATGAGAATTCCGACCATATGCTTATGGAAGATGCAAAGGAAATGAGACCGGTGCGCGAGCAGGTCTTCTATGAATTCGCGGAGCGTTACCTGTAATTCATGTTTTTTCTGTTGCTGCGGGTGATTCACCTGTGACGGCAGGCTGAAATCCCGCCCTTGTTACAAACCGAAGGCAAAAGGGATTTGAACACAATATGCCTTAAAAAGCGATCTTCACGCACATTCGGGCGTTTTTCGCCTTGAAATAC
>JAZRWZ010000359.1:0-8510 GCA_045599985.1 Acutalibacteraceae bacterium
GTTCCGATTATGTGTTAAACAACAACAACGATTTTATTCCGCTGTTCAACATCATAAGCGGCCATAAAAGAATAAGTTTTGCAGACTTCGTGAGAAATCTGTGGAATAAGTTAAAGGCCTCCAACAACTATGCGGCAGATTACAGCAACCGAGGTCTTGTTAAGCCGGACGGAACGACCATCACCGTGGACAGCAGCGGTGTGATTTCCGCAAAAGCGGAGGATTACTCAACAGCAGAAGTCAACACCGGTGCAAAGTGGATTGACGGGAAAAGCATCTATAAAAAGACCATGGTGTACCAGTTGACGGGCAGTATGGAAGATGTTTTTGACTTGCCGGAGGGCATTGAATTTGCCGTGAAGTGTGAAGCCGTGGTCGTGAGCAATGAGGATACAAAGGAAATTACTTTTCTGCCTTATTTTGACTTGAATTATTATCTCGGTTCATATGTTCACATAAGCAAGTTCAGTATTATTTTTTCTGATTATGATGAGCAGAAACTTATGGTTTCGGGCTCCGGCGAGTATTACGACCATACCTGTTATATTACACTTTGGTACACAAAATCTTAAATCCTCAAGGTGGTGATTTTCATGAGTAATAAAAATCGAAACAGCCTTGCTTTTAACGAATTCCAGTCTGTCTACACCGCCCTCATGCTCGACACCTGTGTTGACCGGGAATACTCCGTGGACAGGCTTCGGTTCCTTTTATCCTCGGGCGCAGGGGAAAAGGAAAACATGGATGCCCTTCTTGCAAGCGGCAAAATCACGGCGGAAGAGTACGGCAGCATTATCGCGGAATCATGAATCGGAGGACACTATGAACGAAATTCTGACAACCATCATCGACTTTATCCGCTCGGATACCATTGACAAGCTGATATACCTTTTCGGGGTGCTGGCCTCCGATGCTCTTGCATGGTGCAGGGCCGTGCTGGAATACGCAATAAGCTGAGGTGGCAGACGGATGAAGGAATTTATGGCACAGCACATACTTGAGTTGATTCTGTCGGCCTGCTTCACGGCCTGCCTTGCCTACATCGGAAAAATCCGGAAGGAATCCGAGGCGCAGAAGGAGGGCCTGAAAGCGCTGCTGCGGGCGGATATCATACATAATCATGACAAATACATGGCCCGGGGGCAAATGCCCATATACGCCAAGGATGCGCTGGAGAAGGAATATATCGCCTATCACGATTTAGGCGGTAACGGAACCATGACGGAACTATATAACGAATTAATGGCACTGCCGATAGAATCAGGGGGAACAAAATGACAAAAGAAAAAATCGTTGACATCGTAAAAAGAGCGGGAAAGACCTTCGCACAGGCGTTTCTTTCCTCTATCACAATCGACAACTTCATCGGCGTGGCAGACCGAAACGCCCTCAGGCAGGTGGCGGTCAGCGCTCTTGTGGGTGCTGTTGCGGCAGGCATCTCCGCCGTGTGGAACACTTTCACGGCATGGCTCTCGGCCCGCCTCGGCGTTGAGGATGAGGATGACGGGGAGGATGACCTTGATGAATTACTTTGATTGGGTGAACAGGCACCTTGGCAGGGCTGCCGACTATGACGGCGTATATGGCGCACAGTGCGTGGATTTGACCAAGTATCAGCTCAAAGAGATTCACGGCATCAGGCCGGGGAGCTGGGGCAATGCCCGGGCATATTATGAAGAATTCAACAACAAATCATGGGCGGGCTACAAGGAGATGAATGCGGCCTTTGAGCGCATCCCCAACACGCCCGACTTTGTGCCCATGACCGGGGATATCGGGGTATTCGTGCCCACCGACAGCAGCGATAAAAAAACGGCAGGCCACATTGTGACCTGCACGGGTGAGGGAACCACCAAGCATTTTTACAGCTACGACCAGAACTGGACGGGCAACCGGGATGCCTGTGCCCGCATCAAGCACAAGTATGTAAAGGAGGGCTCCCGAGGGCAACTCCGCTTCATCGGCGTGCTTCGCGCCAAGAACAGGAGCGAATACAGCAAGGTGGTTGCAAGGGATGTGAACATCCGCAAAGGCCCCGGCACGCTGTATTCGGTTATCGGGGAGGCCAAGGCCGGCGAAAAGCTGATTATCGACTACATTGACGGCAAATGGTACTACGCCCATGGGCTTGGATGGGTGAATGGGAATTACCTGAAAACAGCATAATCTGAGAAAAAGCGGTGCTTCGCAGGCAGTGAAAATCATTCTGCGAATCATCGCTTTTTTGATTCCCGAAACGGGAACCGCTGTTTACATTCAGTTTATTATTGTGTTATAATATAACCGTATTAACATGGGGCAGCAGATATTCAAAAAATGATTAACAGATGCGGAGGAGAGTTGTTATGATCAATATTCTGGTTGTTGATGATGACAAAAATACAAGGCGATTGATGACCGCCGTGTTGGAAGCGGAAAATTATAAGGTGTTTACAGCCGCCTCGGGGCAGGAGGCTCTCGATTTGATGGATGGACAACACGTAGACCTGATTGTGCTGGATATCATGATGCCCGGCATGGACGGCTACGAGTTTACCCGTGTGCTGCGCCGTGCCGACAATCAGCTGCCTATCCTGATGGTATCTGCCAAGCAGCTTCCCAACGACAAAAAGCAGGGCTTTTTGAGCGGTGTGGATGACTACATGGTGAAGCCCGTGGATGAGGAGGAAATGATTCTGCGCATTCACGCTCTGCTGCGCCGCGCCAAAATCGCCAACGAGCATCGCATTGAATTGGGTGATGTGGTGCTGGATTACGAATCCCTGAGCGTCAGCCGCCCCGGTGAAACCATGGAACTGCCGCTGAAGGAATTCATGCTGTTATTCAAGCTGCTCAGTTATCCCGGCAAAATATTCACCAGAATTCAGCTGATGGATGAAATCTGGGGAGCGGACAGCGACACGGGCTGGGATACCGTAACCGTGCATATTGCCCGCCTGCGCAAGCGCTTTGAAAGCTGGAATGAGTTTGAGATTCAGTCGGTGCGCGGCCTCGGATACAAGGCGGTGAAAAAAGTATGAAGCATACGGAAGGCATGAAGCACAAGGAAAGTAAAGAGGAACAGAACCAGCGGCTCACATTGACACTTCTGGTTACCGCCGTTGTGCTTGCCGTTATCATCATAGTGCTGGCCATAGTTGCCCTCATTCTGTTTATCTGTGGCAAGATGGGCATTTTTGAAGAGGACTATCCCATGAGCGGCACGGCTGTGGGTGTTGTGCTGGCAATCGTGTGTTTTGTTATCGGCTCCGCCATCACCTTCGGCCTGATTCGCTTTCCTCTGGCTCCCGTAAATAATATTCTTTCTGCCCTCAACAGCCTTTCCTCCGGTGATTACAGTGCCCGCCTTTCCTTCGGAAAACTGGCTGCCCGCATCAGTGCCGTAAAGGCGATTGAAACCGGTTTCAACAAGATGGCTTCGGAGCTTCAGAATACGGAATTGCTCCGTTCCGATTTCATCAACAATTTTTCCCACGAATTCAAAACCCCCATTGTTTCCATTGCCGGGTTTGCCAAGCTGCTGCGCCGCGGAAAGCTGACGGAGGAACAGCAGCAGGAATATCTGACCATCATAGAGGAGGAGTCCCTTCGCCTCTCCTACATGGCCACCAATGTGCTGAATCTTACCAAGGTGGAAAATCAGATTATTCTGGCCGATGTGGAGGCCTACAACCTTTCCGAACAGCTGCGCAACTGCGTGCTGCTGCTGGAAAATAAATGGTCTGCCAAGAGCCTTGAAATGGAGTTGGATTTTGACGAATACACGGTGGAGGGCAATCAGGAACTGCTTAAGCAGGTGTGGATCAATCTGCTGGATAACGCCATAAAATTCACCGACGAATTCGGCACCGTAAAGCTGGATGTGAAGGAGAAGGACGGTAAGGTGACCGCGAGCATTATCAACGCGGGGGAGTGCATTCCTCCCGAGGCCATCCCGAAACTGTTCAACAAGTTTTATCAGGCGGACGAATCCCACGCCTCCATGGGCAACGGCGTTGGTCTGGCGGTGGTGAAAAAGATTGTGGATTTGCACAACGGCACCGTGACCGTTCAGTCTGAGGGGCACAGAACCGAGTTTGCCGTTACCTTGCCCTGCAAACAAAAGGGCGGCAATTCATAAATGGATTCGCGAAAACATATTTTTCGGGTATTTGTGAAATAATTGCCTAAAGTTAATATTGGGTTAATTGTGGCGTGATACCATAGCCTCACTTCAGGATGAAAAAAGGTGTAGAAAGTGCCGAAGATTTACCGAAAAGAAACGTATACCGGTCCTTTACCCAAAGAGAAACATCTGGATGCCATCAGTTGGGCGGCATCATCCGCCGGAGTTTCTTACGGCAGATACATTCAGCAGCTTACCGCACAGGAGAAAGAGAAGATATACAACGACTACCAAAAATATCTTCACGACCGCTTTGCTCCTTCCGTTTCCGAAAAGAAGACTGACGCTTTCGACATCCTTCCTGATTAACTCATATACAATCCCCCTTTTTCCTATACTCCGCAAAAATATGTTTATATGTTTATGTGAAGACGAAGCTCCGCTGAAGGCGGGGTTTTGTTCTTTTTTTTGGCCTTTTTCGGAAAATCATTCAAAATAGCAGAAAAATGTTTGGAATTTAACTTCGTTTTTCGGAATGCAGTAGACTTTTTTATTTCCCGTATGCTATGATAAAACAGAAAAAAGGTATCGGATGATTCCCGAACTCCCGAAAGGGAGGAAAGTATTGTTTGGTAAGACAAGGAGGTCAAGAGCATGAAAAAAAGAATGATTTCCGCTTTGCTTGCCCTGTGGCTTTTACTGACGGCGGCTGTTCCCGCTTTTTCCGCGCCGTCGGTGTCGGATTCCCTTACCTCTTATTCTATGGTCCCCAAGGGTGAACCGGGGGCTTTCGGTTATCAGGATTACGCCTTTGTGGATATAAACGGCTGCGAAGAAGCTGTGAAAAAACACAGCGGCATGAAGCGCGCTGCGGCATTGCCTTCGGCCTTCGACAGCCGCAGTCTGGGCGTGGTGCCTCCCGTGCGGAATCAGGGCAACTCCGGCAACTGCTGGTGTTTTGCCGCGCTGGGTGCTTTGGAGATAGATGCCGCACTGAACCACGGTGCCGTGAATCCGGATTTTTCCGAGGCGCATCTGTCATGGTTCACCAATAAAAATGCCGTTTCCGACCCCGACGACAGAACCTACGGGGATAATAAATCCTTTACGGATTCCCCCTACAACACCGCCGGCAATGCCGAGTTTGCCACCTATACGCTGCTCAAGGGCATAGGCCCCGCCGCGGAGTCGGATTACCCGTTTTATCCTTATGATCTCGACGCCATGGGCAACTATGACGAGGCGGACCGCTATGACCACAGCATGGGTTATATGCTTACCTCCAGCGTGTTTTTTGACGATAACGATACGGCGGGCATCAAGGATTGGATCATGAACCACGGTGCGGTGCAGGTGGGTATGAATTTTGATTACGATTACTTCAATACCCGCACCACCGCTTACTACATGAACGTGGAATCGGTTGTGAATCATGCCGTTATGATAATCGGCTGGGATGATTCCTATCCTGCCTCCAACTTCCGCACCGGCAAGCAGCCGGATGCCGACGGGGCATGGCTGTGCCGCAACAGCTGGGGGAATTATTACGATGAGGACGGCTGCTTCTGGCTCTCCTATGAGGATAAGGCTGCCTGCTCCTTTGCCGGGCACGAGATATCGGACCGCAACGAATATGACCGGGTTTATACCTATAACGGCTTCGGTTACGACACCTATTACTCCTCAACCGGTACTTTCAAAGGCGCCAATGTTTATAAGGCGGATGAGGCTGCCCTGATGAAGGCCGTGGGTGTTTTTTGCAGAGGTTATGACTGCAGTATTACCGTGCAGGTGTACAAGAATCTGCCCGCAAACTACAAAACACCTGCCGCGGGTACCCTCGCGTGCTCTTTCACCGCAACCAGAGCGAACCCCGGTTATTATGTGATTGATTTGCCGCAAACATTGACCTTAGCCGAGGGCGAAATCTATTCGGTTACTGCCAAGATAACCGACAGTGAAGGCACCGCTTACCTGTTTGTGGAGCGGGATGAGCCCACGCTCGGTTTTGATTATTCCTCCAATCAGAAAGAAAGCTACTATTTCCTGAACAACACCTGGAGCGACACGGTTTCCCTGGGTGTGTGCAACACCTGCATCAATGCGATAACCGCCTGCCCCCATCAGTACACCGTTACCGATGAAATCCCCGCCGGGTGCGAAACACCGGGCGAGAGAACATACACCTGCTCCCTCTGCCATCAGAGTTATACGGAGACTGTTCCTGCCTTGGGGCATCATTACGAAACCGAAACCGTGGCCCCTACCTGTGAGGCGGAGGGCTGCACCCGTCATTTCTGCACGAGATGCGACGCGTGGTACCGGGAGGATATCACAGAACCCACCGGCCACAGCTGGAGTGCGGGATATATAGCGGATGTGTACCCCACCTGCCAACACGAGGGCAGGCAGTCGGTGCATTGCCTGCATTGCGATGCGGTGAAAAAATCCGCCGTGCTTCCCAAAACGGCGCACAGGGCGGGGGACTGGCAGTTTGTGGGGAGCGGCAGTAATGCTGCCCTTGTGAAAAAGTGTGTGTTCTGCGGCGAGGAGATGGAGCGGAAAGCCGCTTTTCTGCATCTGCCCAAGGTTCAGGCGGATATGGGGCTGTTCGACAAACTGAATCTTAAAACGGAACTGTCCGGCACAGAGGGCAAGGTGGTTTACACCTCCTCAAACCCCTCCGTTGCCATGGTGAACAGCCGGGGCAGGGTGATTGCCCTTCGTGACGGGCAGGCCGTGATTACGGCAGCCGTGGAGGGAACTGTGCTTTATGACACCTGCACCGTGAATGTTTCGCTTACGGCAGGGGAAAAGCTGCTTCGGCTGTTTATGCTTCCCGTTATCGGGATTCTGAAAATCCTGTATTGACGAATGACCAAACCCGTGGTATACTTCGTAATAATATTATTAAAAGCTTTGACGGAGAGGCAAAATCTGTGTTTCATTCAGAAAAGCGGCGGTTGATGCGAGCCGTTATGAAGCCGATTTGCGCTGTCACTCCCGAGCCGAAGGGAAGAAAGCACCCTGCCGTAGAACCCTTCCGTTTGCCTCGTTACGGCCCGAAGCACGGCGGCACAAAAGCGCCTTGCTTCCCGAGTGGTGCGTAATGCACAATATGAGTGGTACCGCGGGTTTATCTCGTCTCATTGATTCAAATCAGTGGGGCGTTTTTTTATGCCGAAAAACGCCCGGAAAGGATGAATGTTATGGCAAAAGAACTGGCAAAACAGTATGAGCCCAAGGAAGTGGAAGACCGTATATACGATTTTTGGCTTAAGGGCAAATACTTCCACGCAAAAGTGGAAAACGATAAAAAAACCTACACCATCGTGATTCCTCCCCCCAACATCACGGGTCAGCTCCACATGGGTCACGCTCTGGACAACACCCTGCAGGATATCCTGATTCGTTGGCGCCGCATGGAGGGCTACGATACCCTCTGGCTTCCCGGCACCGACCATGCCTCCATCGCCACCGAGGCCAAGATTGTGGCCGCCATGCGCGAGGAGGGTGTTACCAAGGAGGATATCGGCCGCGATAAATTCCTTGAGCGCGCCTGGGCGTGGTAGCAGCAGTACGGCGGTGGAATCATCAAGCAGCTTAAAAAGCTGGGTTCCTCCTGTGACTGGGACCGTGAGCGCTTCACCATGGACGAGGGCTGCTCCAAGGCTGTGCGCGAGGTGTTTGTGCGCCTGTATGATGAGGATTTGATTTACAGAGGCAACCGCATGGTGAACTGGTGCCCCTGCTGCAACACCTCCATCAGTGACGCCGAGGTTGAGTATGAGGAAAAGGACAGCAACTTCTGGCATCTGCTCTATACCGTAAAGGAAACGGGCGAGCAGCTGGAGCTTGCCACCACCCGCCCCGAAACCATGCTGGGCGATACCGCCGTTGCCATTAACGGGGAGGATGAACGCTACAAGCACCTGCACGGCTGCCACGTGATTCTGCCCCTGCTCAATAAGGAAATTCCCATTGTCTGCGATGAACACGCCGACATGACCAAGGGCACCGGTGTTGTGAAAATCACCCCCGCCCATGACCCCAACGACTTTGAGGTTGGCCTGCGCCATCACCTGCCCGTGGTGCGCACCTTCACCTATGACGGCCACCTGACCGGTGCTGCCGATAAAGCTGCTGCCGATGAATACATCGCAAGCGGTAAGGCTGCCCCCGATGAGCCCGAGGTGCTGGATTGCGGCAAATATGCCGGCATGACCACCATGGAGGCCCGCAAGGCCATTCTTGAGGATCTTGAAAAGGGCGGCTACATCAAATATATTGAACCCCTCAAGCATGAGGTCGGCACCTGCTACCGCTGCCACACCTCCATTGGGCCCATGGTATCAAAGCAGTGGTTCGTTCGCATGGATCCCCTTGCAAAGCCCGCCATCGAATC
>JAZRWZ010000360.1:0-7459 GCA_045599985.1 Acutalibacteraceae bacterium
TAGACTGAGAGTGCCATGCTCTCTCTAACATCTGTCGTTCAGCCTATTTCCAGAGAAACATCACTGTATATAAAAGGAGGCGCTATCATTTTAATGCTGCTTGCTCACCTTATACCAGAAGCGCATGTCGAATTTTATTCAATTAAAATTTTTACAGGGATTTCTTGTCTGGCATTTTATGCCTTTGTTTCTGGTTATGCCCATGCCCTGATAGCAAACAAAAGCAGAAATAGGACAAATCTTCAGCTTGCTGGTAAATGTTACCTAAACTTTTATATTTATTATATTACATGTTGTGCTATCGTAATACCCATCTATCTCATAGGCGGCAAATTGACTACATCAGACATTCCGTTAATTATTATTCCAATTAAGTGCTTTCGTCCGGTCGATCCGTGGTGGTATGCATTTTGCTACGGCGTATTCTGTTTTGTGATCTTTCCTCTTTTGCGTTGGTTGGAAAAAGCTATCAACAACGAGTATTTTATCGTTATCCTTTTTCTCATCATTTTAGCAACAATTCTCTTACCTATTTCTTTTAGGCTGCCTTTATTTCCTAATGATTTCAGACAAATGTGGAAAAGCATCCCCATTTTAAGAACAATCATGATTATTCCATACTACATGATGGGATTCGGTTATTACAAGTACATTCACCCCCCCCGTAAAAAATCACTACAACTTATACTAATTATCATTTCTCTTCTTATTTTTTGCATTTTCCCTTTTTCTGCCTACAATATTAGTGGAATTAAAGCCATCAATATCGGCTTCTCTTTTATTGTTTGCAGCATAGTTTTTCGTGTGATTTACGAAAATACAAAGTTGAAAAATATTCTTATATTCACAGGAACACATTCTACATTCTTATGGTTACTTCATATGCCTATCAGAACAGGCTATATGTATATAGTATATCATTACCTCCCTTCCTCTCTACAAAATTGTAACGCATTAACTTTCCTTATTGTATTTTCCTTGTCTCTAGCCGCTAGTCTGTTGTTAACTTATATTATAAGAAAAATAGAGGCTCTGTCACACCAGGGTGCTGAAAAACATCCGCTAAGTAGTAGCTAATGTCTGGGTGATGGAGACAATAGAGCCTTTTTGCCACATAAACACTAGATTTTCAATGTCCTGAAAAATCAACACTTTTGTGTGACACAGCCAAAATAAACAGGTACATTACCCCAAAGATATAGTTTCTCAATAGGCGTAAGTACTGCCTACTTGTGCCATTTACATCACTTTTCTGTGCAACTCATGAACACTATAAAGACTTGTTTTTTAATAATTTGCAGCCATTTTACCCACAAGGGAAGTGCACAGGGTTTGCGTTCCTTTTGGGGTGCTTTTTCCCTGCGGCTGTGAATAGCATTTCACAGCCGCACTTCTTTTGTTTGCAATGTGTTGATTTTTAACACATTACAAAAACAGTAATTTTAACAACCGCCCCGCATCACCCCCGCCTACAACGCCGATTGAGGAGCTATTTTACCCCCTGTTTCCCTGCCGCGTACTTCCGCGTACTTGGATGTAATGCAAAATGCGAACTATCGAAACGCTTATAAATCAACGTGTTGCGTGTCTTCTCCACAAAAACAAATGGCTGTTTCCCAAGAAACTTCATGGATACGAGTTTGCGGCAAAAAGCAAAACATTGATTTTTCAACAGGTTACAAAGCAAAAATAAAAAGTGCCTACCGAAAGGAGTCACGAACTCCTGCCATTTTTGCCCTTTTTCCGTGTAACTCATAGACATTTCTCTTACCCATCCCGCAAGCCGAGTTCGAATCCCTTTCGCCCTTACTTGGTGAGTGCCTGCAGCATTATAAATGCTGTAGGCAAGTTAAAAATCCGCAATGATTTAATTTTCTGTCTTTTAGACGAGTGGTTGCAGAGGAAAGCCTAATCGAGCAAATCTGCATTTTCTTCACAACTTCTTGATGGTGAAGTGTTACTTTGCCTACAGCATTTATAATGCTGTAGACTGTGCCGGATTCCATGAACGACAGCTCCATCAATACAAGGCAATTGGGCAGGATAGAGTACATAGATGTGGCAAAAGGCATCGCCATTATCCTAGTCATTCTCAGCCACATGTGGATTCGCGGCATAACGAAAATCCTGTTCTCCTTTCACATGCCCGTCTTTTTTGTCATCAGCGGGTATTTCCTGAATAACAAGAAGACCTTACAAGATTTCACACTAACGCGCATGAGGCAACTCATGATACCTTTTTTCATAACCGCGGCTTTTATTTTCCTGTACCGCTGTCTCTCGCTCCATATCGAGAATGACTTTTCTCTACTAATGGCGGGGAAACAATTTACCAAGATTCTTTACGGAAGCGCAGCTCCAAACAGTGTAGGTGCGATATGGTTCTTGCCAGCGCTCTGCGTTGCAAGCATAATAGTACGCTCCATCATGGGAACCAAGAGAGCTACATTCTGGGTTATCCTTGTTGCATCCGTCGGCTACCTGACAGGGAAGATACTCTGGCTTCCTATGAGTATTCAGGCAGGTATGGTCTCTGCTCTTTTCGTATATGTCGGGTATTTGGCAAAGAAATACAACCTTCTTCAAAGCCGTTCTTTCCGTTTCAGCCCCGAATTATGTATGATTGCAGCATTCTGGATATATGGAGCGTGTCGTTTTGGATGCATGCATCTATCTACAAACAACTTTCCTGCGGGCTTAGACTCCATCCTTGCGGGGTTTGCCGGAGTGCTTGTTTTCATCAATTTTTGCTCATACGTAGCGCTAATTCCTGTATTGAGCCGCATTTTTTCTTTCCTCGGTCGCCACTCACTGATGATTCTGTGCTTCCACTGTTTTGAGGACTCCCTTCACCTTGCATCCTACCTGCATTTGCCCTGCTGGCAAACATTTCTGGTCCGTACTGTATGGGCTGTTGGTTCCACCTGCATTGTTACAGGTGTGGTTTATGCATATAAAGTGAGCCAAGCCAATTATACTAAAAATTGAAAAAGACATTATTTATGCTCATTGCTATGGATTCTGGTGCCATGACCGCATTAGTGGATACCACGTGGGCTGTCGAATCTCAGGATGGGCTGACTCTTATGGAGGCTGCAAATACGACTTCCATATAGACTGTTTGTACCGCATCTTGGAAACTACTTCTGAGATTCAAAGAGATATCTCCATTTGAAATTCCGGCGATTTGTTCATGCCGGACTTCTGGATTCTCCATGACACTATGGATGCAGACTCCGTGTTCAACAGTATGCGCCTTGTTCTAACATCGGTCACGTCCACGTGCTCTCTCTGCTGGCTCAAACTGGTCTGTTCGCTCGCCATCGCCGCAAGTAAAACGAGCAAGAGCACATTTCGACGTCACCCTCAAGAACGCCTCAAAATCAACCATGCGCATCACTTTCCCGTGCAACTCATGAGTACTGCAAGAACTTGTCTTTAAGTGATTTGCAGCCAATTTTATCCACAAAGGAAGTACACAGAGTTTGCGTCCCTTCGGGAGTATAACAATCATTGTCTGCTATCGTCCGTTAAGGTTCTATTCCCTTAACAGACGCGCTTTTTGGGATTACCCTTGTCTCATGGCGTGTGTCAAGGGGCAAGGCGGTAACGCATGTCAAAATGAAATGTGACAAACGCTTGACACCCACGCCTGTTTTCATTACATTCGGGGTGCCGTACAGCTTTTGAGAGCGTTCAGCAGACTTCCGAGAGGTAGCATTCTGTTGATGGACGGCGGGTGAAACTCCCGTCAGCGGCCAATCGAGGTGTTATCGTGAGGGGGCGTGACCATTCGGCACTACCTAATGTACCGGATAACACCTCGATTTTCGTCTATCGCATTTAACATCCAAGTGATAATGCCTTATCATGAGTTCTGTTTTGTTTTTATGCACGGGTAATTCCTGCCGCAGTCAGATGGCTGAGGCTTGGGGGCGTCACTTTTTCCCCAAGGGGTGGAATGTATCATCGGCAGGGATAGAAAAACATGGCTTGAACCCGCTGATGCTCACAGTTATGGCTGAGGTCGGCATTGACATGAGTGAGCATTTTTCCAAAACGATAGACGCGCTGCCACAGGAGATACAGTGGGATTTGGTTGTAACGGTGTGCGACCGAGCTGCTGCCGCCTGTCCGTATTACCCCGGCGGGAAACTCATTCACCTTCCCTTTGATGACCCGCCGGTCTTGGCAAGCGGGTTGCCTGAAGCGGAGGCTTTGAACGTATACCGCAGAGTGCGTGATGAAATACGCACGGAAATCGAGCAATTAGCCAAGCGTTTATCGTAAGGAGCACCATAGGAGCGCTCAGGTGCTGCTTTCCCGACTCTCGCCCCTGTTTACGCCAAGGTCAGCACATCGCCGTCATCGGGTACATGGATGAAGCCGTTGAACTCTTGAGCGGCTTCGGCAGTGTAGGCGGCGCGGCGGGTTTTGAGCGTTTTGTCCTCCGTGTGGTAGAGGAGGAGGTTTTTCACCTCCAGCTCGGCAGCCATGCGTCCTGCATCCAAGGCGGTGCTGTGGTGTTTTTCGTAGGGCTTGAAGCGGTCGCGGTCGGCGTACAAACAAAACGCCTCGCTGAGCAGCCAATCCGCACCGAAGGCGTAATCCAGCGTGCGGGCGTTGTAGGGTTCATCGCCCAAGCATACCAGCACCTTGCCGTTGGGCAGTTGCAGACGGTAACCGAACTGGCGCGTCTTGGTAGAGCCGATGTCGAACGCCCGCCCCTGCATTCCCGCAGCGGTAAAGGAGTCGCCGTCCTCCAGCGTGTGCAGCAGAATGGTGTTGCCGAACGTGGCCGTCAGCTTGGCGGGCAGCGTGCGGCGGCACACCCAGTCCACAAACTCGATGACCTCGCTGTGACCGTACAGGTGCAGCTGCCCCGCGTATTCCCCCTTGGTGATGGCGGTTGCCACCATGCGAATCACCCAGATGACACCCAGAATGTGGTCGGTGTGGGCGTGGGTAACAAAGAGGTCATGAATCTCGGTGAGGGCGATACCCGCCGCTTCTAAGCGCGGCAGAATACCGTTGCCGCCGCCCGCATCCGTCAGGAACACGCCCTGTGCCGTGCGGATGGCAAAACAGGTGTTGAAACAACGCTGTGCCTGGGCGTTGCCTGTGCCGAGAATGTGGAGCGTGGCGGCTTGGTTCATATCAGCCCAATTCGGCAATAGCCTTACGCATGGCGATAAGCCCTTGTTTCAGCTGGTCGGGAGAGCAGGCAAAGTTCAGGCGCACGCACTGCGCATCGCCGAAGAACACGCCGTTATCCAGATACACCCCTGCCTTTTCGCGGAAGAAGTCGTGCGGGCTTTCCACGCCGAGGGCGGAGCAGTCAATCCATAACAGGTAGGTGGCCTGTTGCGGTTTGATGCGCAGCTGCGGCATCTGTGCCTCAATATATTTACAGGCAAACTCGCGGTTGCGGCGCAGGGCGGTCAGCAACTCCGCATGCCAATCCCAGCCATGGCGGTAGGCGGCTTCCGCCGCGGCATAGGCCAGCACATTGATGGTGGGCAGCGACGAGCCTTGCGTCTGAATAATCTTTTCGCGCAGGGCGGCATCGGGCACCGCCATGTAGGTGAAGCCCAAGCCCGCAATGTTGAAGGTCTTGCTGGGGGCGGAGAGCATCACCACGCGCTTCAGGAAGTTCTGCGGCAGGGTGAGGGCGGAGATGTGGCGCGCGCCTTCCTCCAGCACCAAGTCGCCGTGAATCTCATCGGAGCAGAGAATCAAGTCGTGGCGTTCGCAGAAATCGGCCAAGCGTTCCATTTCCGCCGCCGTCCAGCTGCAACCCAGCGGGTTGTGCGGGTTGCAGAGCAGGAAGAGACGCGTTTCGGGCTTCACGGCGGCTTCCATCGCCGCCCAGTCGAACACCCAGCCGTTCTCCGTCTCCACATAGGGAATCGTGGTGAGCGTGGCACCCGCGCTCTCATGGCAATGCAGCATGGGCGGGTAGGAGGGGGTGCAGACCATGATGTTATCCCCCGCTTTGCAGACGGAACGCGCCACCAGCATAAAGGCGGGTACGCAACCGGGCAGCTCGTGCAGCCAATCCGTCTGCGCCGTCACGCCGTGGCGGGCGGCCAGATAATCGACAATGGCCTGTTTCAGCCCTTCGGTCATGAAGGCATAGCCGTAGAAATGATGATTCAGACGCGCCTGCATGGCATCAATCACACAGGGGGGCGATTCAATATCCATGTCGGCAATGCCGAAAGGAAGCCCGCCCTGCAAATCCCACTTGATGTTGCCGGTGTTGCGGCGTTCCTCACCATCTGCAAAGATAATGCTCATGCGCTCAACGTAGAACAAAACAGGCAGAGGGTCAAGAGAAATCCCTCAAATTTTCCTGTTTTTTTGAAGAAATCAAGAAAAATGTCTTGCTTTTCTTTACTATTTACACTATAAAACAATCAAGTTCGACAGCATCGCTTTGCTCTGTCGGGCGTTCTACAACAACAAACCAAAACACATACTATGAAGAAACTTGCTATTCTCGCTTTGTGTGCCCCCGCTTTCGCCGGCACTCCCGAAGTGGTGGTGACACCCGCCCCCACCCCTGCTCCCGCTGCTTGCCCCTGCTCCATTGAAATCGGTGTCGGCTACAACTACGGCTGCCGCGACCTCTACAAGCACGCTCTCGGCGGGCAGAAGGACATCGACACGGGTTCCGTTGACCTGACCGCCGTTCACGCCTTGACTCCAAACCATGCTCTGACCCTGCGTTTCGGTTACTCTTTCGGTGACGAGGTGAACAAGTTCTTTGGTCCTGACACCCGCCACGAGACGGATATCCACACCTTCACGCTGATGCCCGGCTACCGCTACACGCACGCCATCACCGATAAGGTTTCCGCCTTTGCCGGTGCCAACGTGGGTATCGCTAACGAGAGTGTGAAGGACAATGCCCGCGGTTGGTGGGGCAAGGAGACCGACCACGATTCCGACTGGGGGCTCGGCTACTCCGCCGAGGTGGGTCTGCGCTACGCCCTCTGCCCCAAGAGCGAAATCTTTGCCGCTTACCAGTTCTCCGGCAACACCGCTCATCCTTTCGGCAAGGGTGAAACGCACCGCCAGTTCTATGATGGCGTGCGCGCCGGCGTGAGCATCAAATTCTGATTTACCATCAGTTCGGCGCGGGCAAGCCCGCGCGGGATTTTCCGAAACAGGTCTGACGTTCGCGTCAGACCTGTTTTGTGTTATTTCTTACGCCCTTTCGTTAACTAACATCTTGCTTTTCCTTACTATTTGTGGTATTTAACTACCTGTTCAGCCGTTAGGCTTTCCGCATAGCCTGTCGGACGTTCTGCAACAAACTAATCCATATACCATGAAAAACCTTGCTTTTCTCGCTCCGTGTGCCCCCGCTTTCGCCGGCACCCCTGAAGTGGTGGCAACTCCCGCCCCCACGCCTGCTTCCGCCGCCTGCCCCCCAAGCCTTGCGGGCATTTTT
>JAZRWZ010000361.1:0-2686 GCA_045599985.1 Acutalibacteraceae bacterium
AAGCGCTATCAGGATTTCCCCGGCCTGCCCAAAACCCGCATAGGCCATGTGGACGAATTCTTTGACCGTGTGGCGGAGCATTACGATGACCTGCCCGTATGGAATAATGAAATGTATTATGAGAACCACAGAGGCACCTACACCAGTCAGGCCTTTGTGAAAAAGAATAACCGCCGCAACGAATACCGCCTGAGCCGCGGCGAAATGGCCTCCGTATTCGCCGGTGCCACCGTGGGTTATGCTTATCCCAAGCAGAAACTGGAGGAGAACTGGAGAGTACCGCTCACCAACCAGTCCCACGATATTCTTCCCGGTTCCTCCATTCACGAGGTGTATGAGGATGCCAAGCGGGATTACGCCGTGCTTTCCGCTAACACCGAAGGTATGCTCAGGGACGGCCTGAATGCCGTGACCGCCGCCGTGAACCTGAAGCAGAACAGCGTGGTGGTGTGGAACCTGACCTCCCTTTGCCAGCGCTGCCCCGTTACGGTGGAGGTACCCGCTGCCGATTTGATTCCTCTTGGCAAAAACGGTGAGGCGCTTCCCTCCTGCATCAACGAAAAAGACGGCAAGCTGTGGATGACCTTTACCCCCGACTGTCTGCCTCCCATGGGCTACACCGTGTTTGCTCTTGCTAACGGCAAGAATCCCATTCAGGCTGTTTCGGTCAACGGCAAGGTGATTGAAAACAGCAAGCTGCGCGTTACCTTTGATGACAACTGGCTTATCGAGAGCATCTATGACAAGGTCAACAGCCGCGAGGTGCTTGAGGGCGGCAAGGGCAACCTTCTCTCCGTTTCTCAGGATAAATGCGTGCATGAAACCGCGTGGAACCTTGAAATCAACTATCAGAAGAAGATGTGGGAGCTGACCGCTGCCGACAGCGGCGAGATTACCGAACAGAACGCTCAGCGTGTGGTGGTGCGTGTGGTGCGCTCCTTCCACAAATCCAGAATCACTCAGGATATCATCCTGAATGCGGACAGCGACGAGCTGGTATTCGACACCACCGTGGATTGGTGGGAGACCGACAAGGTGCTCAAGGCCGCCTTTGATGTGGCCGTGCTCAACACCGAGGCAACCTACGATATCGCCCACGGCGCCATCCGCCGCCCCACTCACTTCAACACCACCTATGATGCCGCTCAGTTTGAGGTTTGCGGCCACAAGTGGGCCGACCTTTCCGAGGGCGGCTACGGCGTGAGCCTGCTTAACGACTGCAAATACGGCTACGATATTCACGACAACAAGATGCGCATTACCCTGATGCGTGCTTCCACCTGCCCCGACAGAACCGCCGACCACGGCATTTCCACCTTCACCTATGTGCTGTATCCCCACAAGAACGGCTGGCAGGATGCCGAAACCGTGCGCAAGGCATTGGCTTTGAACATTGCCCCTGTGGCAACCTTTGAGGGTGCAAAGCAGGGCAAGCTTGATGAAACACAGTCCTTTGTGAAAATCAGCTGCGACAATGTGATTGTGGAGGCTGTAAAGCAGGCACAGGACGGCAACGGCCTGATTCTGCGTGTGGTGGAAACCCAGCAGCGCCGCGGCCCCGTTACCGTTACCTGGAACCTGCCCGGCACCAAGGTGTGCGAAACCAACCTGATGGAAGCGGATGAAGAGGCGCTGACTCTGGCAGACGGCTCCTTCACCTTTGATATCAAGCCCTTTGATGTCAGAACCTTCCGTATTTATTGATGGGAAGAAAAACAAAATGAGATTAAACAGCAATGATGTAGTGCTTTTTTCGGGGGATTCCATCACCCACGGCAACCGCGGGCAGTGCATGGATTGCAACCACATTCTCGGCCACGGCTACCAGTACATTGCCGCCGGCCGCCTTGCCCTTGATAACCTTGATACCCGCCCCAAATTCATCAATAAGGGTTTCAGCGGGTTCACCATGGGTCAGCTGCTGGAAAAATGGCAGGAGGATGTAATTGCGAACAAGCCCACCTATCTTTCGATTCTGGCGGGGGTGAATGACGGCCATCAGGGCTGTCTCAATGGTCTTACCGTTCAGGAGGTGGCAGACAGGTACCGCTCGGCCCTTTGCGGTGCGCTGGATTTAACACTGGCCGCCAATCCCGAAACCAAGCTGATAATCTGCGAACCCTTCTATTTTCCGCTGGAGCAGACCGGCTCCTACGCCCTCACGCCCCATCCCTATTGCGAGGGGCCTTTCAAAAGACCCGATGAGGGTGAGCCCGCCGCTCAGCGTGAATTCCGCGAAGAGGCCATGCACCTGACCCGCGAGGCCGCCCGTGAAACGGCAGAGCGGTACCGTGCCGTGTTTGTGCCCTTCTATGAGCCGTTAAAGGCAGCCATGGCCCGCTCCTGCCCCGAGTATTTCATCTGGGACGGAACACACCCCACCGTGGCAGGCCACATGCTTATGGCCGACGAATGGCTCAGGGCAGTGGAGACCATCGGCAGATAGTTGTGAACCGGTAATAATCATTTTGCTGTTTACGGCATCTGTCATACACGATTCTGTTACCGAAATTGATACAGGCAGTTTGAATTACAATGTCAGGCTGCCTGTATTTTTTTATAAAATATACGGAAATCCGATTACCGATTATCTTGATTTGCTCCCGATAATGTTGTAATATAGACACATCGAATTCCATATACAACTATTTCAATCAGGAGGAAAACCTATGTTTATGGAAGAACG
>JAZRWZ010000362.1:0-3141 GCA_045599985.1 Acutalibacteraceae bacterium
GGGGGATATGCTTGAACGGTGGATTCAGGTAAACGATTTTATCCGCACCGTTCTTTCTGAAAAAGCGGATGCCTTTTTTGATACGGTTCCCGTTCTGGGCGATAAAAACGGCCATCCCGAAAAGGCAGTTTACGGCGGGCACCCCAACACAAGGGGCTCTGCCGAATGGGGCAGGGCACTGTTCCCGCATCTGCTGCGGTTTACGGGGCTGGAGGCCCCTGCCAAAAAGGAGGTGCCGGCCGAGTTGACGGCACTCAACCGGGAACGTATGGCCGGTGGGCTGACAATTCTCGGCTCCGACGGCGAACGGCGGGTGCAAAGCCTTGAGCGGGGTGTTGCGCCCCTGCTGATGATGGTGGAGAGCGGCGAAAATCTTGCCGGATTTTCGGTGGCGGATAAAGCGGTGGGCCGCGCCGCGGCGTTTTTGTATGTGCTGCTGGGAGTGAAAGCGGTGTATGCCCCCGTCATGAGTGTGGGCGCCGAAAAGCTGCTTTCGGAAAACGGTATTGATGCTTATGCCGAGTTGACGGTGGCAGCCATGGTGAACCGTGACTGCACGGATTTTTGCCCCATGGAGCAGGCTGTGGCTGTTACCGATGACCCCGCCGAGGCCCTCGCCCTGATTCGTGAAAAGAAAAAGAGCATGGAGCGGCAGAACGGGCAGTAATATGAATAAGAGAGGCAGATGGCGGCGGTCATCTGCCTTTTATTGATGAATCAACACTTGCCAATCGCACAAATGTTTGATATAATACAGGCATAACAGGAAGAAAAGGAGGGAACGGCATGGCGGAGCGCACCTATGTGGCCATTGACCTGAAGTCATTTTATGCCTCGGTGGAGTGCGCCATTCGCGGCCTTGACCCTCTGAAAACCAACCTTGTGGTGGCAGACCCCACCCGCACGGATAAAACCATTTGTCTGGCGGTTTCCCCCTCCCTGAAGGCCTACGGCATTCCCGGCCGCCCCCGTCTGTTTGAGGTGGTGCAAAAGGTGAAAACCGTGAATGAGGCAAGGCGGTATCAGGCACCCGGGGGAAAGCTGACGGGCAAATCTTACCGGGCCCCGGAGCTGGCGGCCAATCCCTCTTTGGCGGTGGATTACATTGTGGCCCCGCCTCAGATGGCCTATTACATGAAGGTCAGCACCGAAATCTACAACATCTATCTCAAATATGTTTCCGCCGAGGATGTTCATGTGTATTCCATTGACGAGGTGTTTATTGATGCCACCTGTTACCTGAAAACCTACGGTGTGACCCCGAAGGAATTCACCATGATGCTCATCAAGGATGTGTTCCGCACCACGGGCATCACCGCCACGGCGGGCATCGGCACCAACCTTTATCTTTGCAAAATTGCCATGGATATTGTGGCAAAGCACATGCCTCCCGATGAAAACGGCGTGCGTATGGCGGAATTGAACGAATACACCTACCGTGAAACATTGTGGGACCACCGCCCCTTAACGGATTTCTGGCGCATCGGTCACGGCTATGCCAAAAAACTGGAGGAGCGGGGCATGTACACCATGGGGGATGTGGCCCGCTGCTCTTTGGGCGGCGAAAACGATATGCTCAATGAGGAAACGCTCTATAAGCTGTTCGGCATCAATGCCGAACTGCTGATTGACCACGCATGGGGGTGGGAGCCCACCACCATTGCGGAGATAAAAGCCTACCGGCCGGAGAGCAACAGTCTGTCCTCGGGGCAGGTGCTCAAATGCGGCTACACCTTTGACAAAGCCCGGCTGGCAGCCCGCGAAATGGCGGATGCGCTGGCGCTGGATCTGGTGGAAAAGCACGTGGTCTGCGACCAGGTGGTGCTGACGGTGTGCTATGATATTGAGAATCTTTCCGACCCGGAGCGGGCCAAGAAATACAGAGGGCCTTTGGAAATTGACCACTACGGCCGCAGGGTGCCCAAAAGCGTGCACGGCAGCTTTAACCTCTCCTGCCCGACGGCCTCCTCCAAAGAAATCGTGGGGGGCATCACGGCGCTGTTTGAAAAACTGGTTTCTCCCGATTTGCTGGTAAGGCGCATCTATGTGGTGGCAAACCATGTGGTGGGGGAGCACACGGTCCCCTCGGGGGAGGCACCTTTTGAGCAGTTGAATCTGTTCACGGATTATGAGGCCTTGGAGCGGGAAAAAGCCGCCAAAGCCGAGGCCATGGAAAAAGAGAAGAAAATGCAGGAGGCGCTGATTGCCATCAAACACAAATTCGGCAAAAACGCCATTCTGAAGGGCATGAGTTATGAGGAGGGTGCCACTGCCAAGGAACGCAACGGGCAGGTGGGCGGCCATAAAGCATAAAAGAATTCGCGCATTTATCGGAAAAGGAAAGGAGTGTGACGGCGTGGCAATCGAAAAATATGCGGATATGCTCGCTTTGCCCCATCATCAGTCCACCCGCCACCCTCACATGAGCCTGCGGGACAGAGCGGCTCAGTTTGCCCCCTTTGCCGCCCTGACGGGTTACGGCGAAGCGGTGGAGGAAACGGCCCGGCTGACGGGGGCCATGATGAATTTGGATGAGGATGCGGTGGCGGAGCTTGACCGCCGGCTGCGGATGGTTGAGGGCACGGTTTCGGTAAAGCCCGTGTTTTCCGTCACCTATTTTTTACCCGATGACCGCAAGGACGGCGGCGCTTATGTCACCGTGACGGGTGCGGCCCGCCGGGTGGACAGAGCAGGCTTTGCCTTGCACATGGAGGACGGCACGGTGATTCCGGTGGATGACATCATCTCGCTGGACGGTGCTCTGTTTGAAGCGCAGGAGAGCGTGTAAGATACTCAATAATATGCAAAAAATACTGTCAAAGGGTATCATCAAAAAGAAAGGGGTGTACGGAATATGGAACAGACCGTTGAACTCTGCTCACGGGTAGGGGACTGCGGCGGTGTGCCCGCGCTGTTTGTGAACGAAAAACCCTTGAATCCCATGGCCTACATGACCTATCTTGAGCAGTACAACGATTACAAGGGCTTTGCCGAAAAGGGGTACCGTTTCTTTTCTGCCCCCGTTTTGTTTGCCGGCAGGTGGATCAATGCCTCCTCCGACACGCCCGCCTTCAAAAAAGGAATTTTTGACGATAAGGGAAAGCCGGATTTTTCGCTGTTTGACGAAACGGCGGAGAAAAT
>JAZRWZ010000363.1:0-6376 GCA_045599985.1 Acutalibacteraceae bacterium
GTGAACCCGTGGACGGTCTCCGTAAGCAGCCTTGCCTATTTTGTCAGCCTGCTGGATGAGGATGTGGAGCTGGTTACCGCCGACCAGATGCTGGATTTGGTGAGCGAAAATGTTCCCCACAAAACCGCCGAGCCGACGGCAATCTATTAAACCAAAGCATAAAAATACCCCCTTATGACAGATGAATTGATCACACTGCCATAAGGGGGATTTTTTCGCTATTCGCTATCAGTCACCGACTGCCCGGCGGGGAGTTATTCCAACTGCCCGGGCAATTTCAACTTTTCTTTTTCGGGAAAGCCCGCTTCGTACTTCTCAAATGCGAGGGGCTCCCGGTCACACACGAAGTAGCCCTCGGGCGTCGCGTATTCCCCGGTGATGCCCTTCAGATATCCCGGCTCCAGCTCCTTGAGCAAAAAGAAGGAAGCATCCGCTCCCTCGGGCAGGCCGTGGTAACGGATTCCGGATTTGCCGGCATAATCGAAGCCGCTTTTACCGTAAAACAGAATGTTGCCCTCAAAGCAAAGGGCCTTGCAGCCCAATGCCTTCGCCTGCTCCAAGGAGTAGTCCAGCAGCATTTTGCCGTAGCCCTGCCGCTTCCATTCGGGAGCAATGCAGATGGGGCCCATGGTCATAATGGGGATTTTTCGCCCGTCATCCGCAGCGATTTCGGCCCTGGCAAACATATTCTGCCCGATAATCACGCCGTCCTTCTCCATCACAAAAGCAAGCTCCGGCACATAGTCCGGGTTGGTTCTGAAACGGTGCAGCACATAGTGCTCCAGGCACCCCGGGCGGTACACATTCCAAAAACTCTCCCGCACAAGGTTTTCCACTTCACGGTAATCCTTCGGTTCCTCTATACGAATGGTGATGTTATTTGTATTCATTATTTAACCTCCTGAATCTTGTTAACTTCAACTGCTTCTCAGCGGGAGGTGTCGGGTATGCGATAACCTCCCGTTACCGCACACTCTCCATTGTGTTGTACTTAATCAAAAAGCACTTCTCCTAAAAAATAAATATTTATAATCAGGCATCTCTGCCTCATTACCTTGATACAACCTCTTATGAGAGGACATCGTAATCGTTATCTTCTTCCCTTTCCTCTTTTTTGCCGGAAAGCTGCTCGGCAACAGCGGCAAAAAGGAACAGCAGCGCGGCGCTCAGAAGCACACCGCCCAAAATATCGGTGAACCAGTGCACCCCGGAAATCAGGCGGAAGAAAACGGTGAGCATCATAACAATAATCATCTCACTCTGCAGCACGGTGCAGAGAATGCCCGTTTTCAGGTAGTGGCCGATGAGCCAGACGGCGCTGCCCATAATCACGCACACCAGCACGGTGTGGGAGGAGGGGAAGGAGGCCTCCGGCGCATCACAGCCGGGCATCAGCACGGGGCGGTAATTGATAATCACTTTTTCGAAGCCCGCATACAGCGCAGCCATAATCACATACAGCACACCGGCGGCATAAATCTCTTTATCCACCTTGGCAAAGCTTTTTCTTTTAATCAGCTGGGCAAGGCCGATGCCCGCAAAGCACAGGCCCACAGCAATGGCGAGGTAGCCGAACCAATCCGTTACATCGTACCACGCCATATTCACGCCAAACAGATTGTGAACCGTCTGATTGATTTTGGACAGACCGATTTCGGTGCCGTTGGGGCCGATGGCAGCCACATCCACTTTTTTCACAACACCGATCAATGCCAGAAACAGTGCTCCGAACACACCGGAGCAGGCGTATTTCACTTTCATTCCGTTTATCCTTTCTGCTTTTTCGGCAGCGTGCCGAAATACCGTATGTCATCTTACCACGAATCGGTGCCCTTGGCAACAGGGATTCTCTTTATGATATGCTTTTCTCATTCGCCCGTATGCTTTTTCGCATCCCGTTTCAAACCGATTTTTCTTGCTGAAAAGCCGATAAGCATACCAAGCAGAGAGATGGCGATGCCCACCCCCAGCATACCGAAATTGGGCATATTGAACTTTTGGAAGGTGACCATGTTGGCAGCCGAAAAGGTGGCATACTCCGCCAGCATATACATCACCCCGAAAAAGAGAGAAAAGGCCGGGGTGGCGCGGCCGAACAAACGGCGCTTTGCCATCATAACGGAAATAACAAAGGATGTTACCGGCAGCAGAATCCATAAAAAGATGAGGGAAAATCCGCCGGCATCCGAGGGGGACATCATCACCCGGAAGGTAAGCATTGCCAAAGCCCATATGCCCAGATACACACTGAGCAGAATCACTTTGGTAAATGCGCTGCGGCTTTTCACCGTATTGGTGCTTTCATCCAGAAATGCCATGTAGGTTTCTTTCACGGTTGGTTCCTCCTTGAGAAGGTGGTCAAGGGAAACGGCATACAAATCGCTCATTTTTATCACGCTGACTATGTCGGGGTAGGTCTTTTCGTTTTCCCAGTTGGAAACGGTCTGACGGCTGACTCCCAGAGCCTCCGCGGCCTGCTCCTGCGTCACCCCCGCCTGCACTCTGGCGTGTTTGATTTTTGCTCCGATTTCCATTGCGTTCACCTCTTTGTTTTGTCGCCCCGGGCTGTGACCCGCGGTGCAGCCTCAACATAGCAAATTCCGGGCGAAAAGTCTATCAAACCGCTTTTACAACGGGCTTTTCCCCGCGTCAAAATCCTTTTACATCCCTGTTTTATATGAGAAACACCGTGAATTTTCTCTTATTTGAGCGTTCGCAGATATTCCTTCTGCGCCGCCATCATCTTCACATAATATTGCTCATTGGTCACCGCCGGTAATCTTTCAAATTATGCTTTTGGGGGTCAGTTCTGCTTGCGCACAATGGTATATTCGTCATAGTAGCGGTAGTAGGGGCAGCCCTTCACGCTGTCGGTGATGAAGGCCTCCATTTCGTCGCTGTCCAGATCCTGCTCGCACACATAGCACTCATATTCCTCATCATAGATGTAATATGCACATTCCTCACAGCAGGAGCTGCTGTTCTTTTTTTCCTTTTTCATTCTTTGCTGCCTCTGTTCTTTTTTTGTGATTATACCACATATCGCCCGGGTTTTAAAGCCCGCAGGTGCATAATTCCGTTGAAAAGCCCTGCGGACTGTGATAAAATGGGAGCGAAAAGAGGGATTGTTATGTGGTTTGTTTTTGCCATGCTCTCCGCCGTTTTCGCCGCGCTCACCTCCATTCCGGCCAAGGCTGAACACAATCAGCCGTTTTCAATATATATCTTCACGCCCGCCGGGCACTTTTGTTTTATAAATAAAGGAGATTGACGATGAAAAAAGCCTTTTCCCTGATTCTCTGCCTTTGCCTTTGCCTTTCTCTGTTTGCCTGCGGCAAGGCCGGGGAACCTGCCGATACCGCCACCGGCACAACCGGGGCCCAAGCCTCAACGGAGCAAACCACGGTGGAGGTCACCACAGCAGCCTTTGACGATAAGGTCAAGGCCAACGGCTACTGCCCCGATTTGCTGCCCGTCCCCTTCCCCGCTGCCCTTCCCGAGGGCATTACCGCCAAATACACCACCCACTACACGATCAATGCCGAGAATAATCCCTATGATACCGACTTTTTCCGCCTGCGGCTGGTGCTGGCTGCTGTGAATCTTCCTGCCCTGAACGCCCTGATGAATCAAAACGGCTGGACGGGAGTTGCCACCACCTACAACAAGGAGGACGATACCACGGGCCTTGCCGAATCCGATTGGATGGAGGGTTTTTGGAAACAGGAAGGCTATGCGGCCGTTCTGACCGATTCCTCCTGCGGTGACCGTGACGGCTTGGTCCAGTATACCGTATCCATGGACATTGTGCCCTGCACCCCCGCGTTTCCCGCTCAGCTTTCCGCCGTTTTTCCCGCCTTTGACGGGGTTTGTCTCTTCCAGAATCAGGTGTTCACTCCCGCAATGGGTTCCTTTGTGCTGACCAAGCCCGACCGGCTGGCGGGTAAAAGCTGGCGCTGGGAATTTAACGGCAAGGGCGTGTTCATCGGAGTAACCAAAAAGGAGGCGCAGGCCTATCTGCAGGCCCTTCGTGATGCGGGCTTCATCACCAACGCCGAAGAGCAGGAAAACACCTACGGCTCCTATACCGTGTTCACCGCCGAGAAAACCAAAAACAACAAAGTGATTTATGGCCAGTTTCTGTACTCCGCCTATGCTAAAACCCTGATGGCGCTTTATACCAACGACTATGATGCCATTTCACAATAATCCGATTACGCAAAACGGAGCCGACTTGGATGTCTTCAAGTCTGCTCCGTTTTTCTTCATCCTTTTTCCCCATTCGGCAGCCGGGCAGCCGAAAAACCGTATTTTTCGCAAAATAGGTCTTTTCAAAAGGGGGCGGGCGTTGTATAATGATTATAATTATACCGTATGAGTGGATTGACTCATCGGGATGAAGGAGGAAACTGCAATATGTTAAAGAACATCTCTCCGATTCTTTCGCCTGAGCTGCTTAAAATACTGATGGAAATGGGCCACGGCGACACCATCGTCATCGGTGACGGCAACTTCCCCGCCGCCTCCAATGCCAAGCGCCTTGTGCGGTTGGACGGCCACGGTGTGCCCGAGATTCTGGCCGCCATTCTGGATTTGATGCCCCTTGACACCTATGTGGAAAATCCCGTTTCCCTGATGGATAACGGAGACGAGGCCAACCGTCCTCCCATCTGGGCCGAATACAAAAAAATCGTTGAAGAAAAAGAGGGCGACAAGGGCTTCGGTCTGGTGGAGCGTTTTCAGTTCTACGAGGATGCCCGGAATGCCTACTGTGTTGTTGCCACCGGCGAAACCGCCATTTACGCCAACATCATCCTGCAAAAGGGCGTTGTGATTCAGTGAGGTGACTATGGAGAAACGAATTCTCGCTTTTGATTTCGGTGCCTCCGGCGGCCGTGCCATATTGGGCATTTTTGACGGCAAAAAAATCAGCCTGAAAGAGGTTCACCGTTTTTCCAACGACCCCGTCACCGTCAACGGCACCGTGTACTGGGATGTGCTCCGCTTATTCTTTGAAATCAAGCAGGGCATCATCAAGGCCAAGGACGAAGGCGGCTTTGACAGCATCGGTATTGATACCTGGGGCGTGGATTTCGGCCTGCTTGACGAGCACGGCTGTTTGCTCGAAAACCCCATTCACTACCGTGACCTGCGCACCAGGGGCCTTGTGGAAGAGAGCTTTCAAAAGCTGCCCCGGGAAGCCTTCTACCGCCTGACGGGCATTCAGTTTATGGAGCTGAACACCGTGTTTCAGCTTTATTCCTTAAAGAAGTACCGCCCCCACATTCTGGAGCGCGCCGACCGGCTGCTGTTTATGCCGGATTTGCTGGCCTATATGCTCACCGGCGAAAAGGTAACGGAATATTCCATTGCCACCACCTCACAGCTTGTGGATATCAACACCAAGGGCTGGTGCGATGAGGTATTTGACGCTTTGGAGATTCCCCGCCGCATTATGGGCGACATTGTGGCGCCCGGCACCGTTATGGGCACCCTGAGTGAAGAGGTCGCCGCCGAATGCGGTGTGCCCCGTGTTAAGGTCATCAGCGTGTGCGGCCACGATACCCAATCCGCCATCACCGCCGTGCCCAGCGCCGAAAAGAACTTTGCCTTCCTTTCCAGCGGCACCTGGTCTTTGTTCGGCACCGAGCTTGATGCCCCCATCGTAAATGAAAAATCCCTTGCCATGAATATCACCAACGAGGGCGGCTGTGAAAAGAAGACCGGCTTCTTAAAGAACATCATCGGCCTTTGGCTGATTCAGGAAAGCCGCCGTCACTGGGGCCGCCGCGGGGAGCAATACAGCTACGCCGACCTTGAAAAGCTGGCCTTGGCGGAGGAGCCCTTCCGCTGCTTTATTGACCCGGATGCCCCCGAATTCACCCCCATGGGCAACATCCCCGAGCGTGTGCGCGAATACTGCCGCAAAACGGGCCAGTTTGTGCCCGAAACCGTGGGGCAGATTATGCGCTGCATTTACGAAAGCCTTGCTATGAAATACCGCCTCACCTTCGATAAACTGAAGGAATGCACCGGCAGCGATTACCCCTGCATTCATGTTATCGGCGGCGGTGTAAAAGATACCCTGCTCTGTCAGATGACAGCCTCCTCCTGCGGCGTGCCCGTAACGGCAGGCCCCATTGAGGCTACAGTGCTTGGCAACCTTGCCGTTCAGCTTCTGGCCCACGGCAGCGTGGCAAATGTGGCAGAGGCCCGCAAAATCATTGCGGAGAGTGAAAACGTGAAAACCTATGCGCCCCGGGATGCCGCAGCGTGGGCAGAGGCTTATGAGCGTTTTCTGAAAGTGGTTGGTTAAAACATTCTTATACATTCAACTAAAAAATGAAAGGAAAGAATCATTATGGCAAAAAGCAGA
>JAZRWZ010000364.1:0-1217 GCA_045599985.1 Acutalibacteraceae bacterium
CACACAGCCCTCCAGCTTTGCGGGGCCCTTGGGTGAATCGTACCGTTGGGGAGGATCGCCCAGGAATTTGCCCACGGACTGTTCAGGGTCAATACCGATGACGGAGTTTATGGCGCCCGTCATGCCCAGATCCGTGATGTAACCCGTGCCCTTCGGCAGTACGCAGGCATCCGAGGTCTGAACGTGGGTGGGGGTACCCCACACGGCGCTGGCTTTGCCGTCGAGCATAAAGCCCATGGCGCGTTTTTCGCTGGTGCCCTCGGCGTGGAAATCCACGAGGATTATTTTTTCCCGTATCTCCTCCATATAGCCGTCGGCAATGACAAAGGGATTGTCCGTGTTGGCGTCCAGCGTGAAATGTCCCATGAGATTCATGACGCAGACGTCGCCGAAGGAGGTCTTGAACACCTCAAGTCCCCGCCCCGGACACTGGGGCGCGCAGTTGGCGGGGCGCAGGATGCGCTTGCGCTCCTCCAGATAGGGGCGCAGCTCCGTGCGTGTCCACGTGTGGTTGCCGAGGGTGATGACGTCCGCGCCTGCTCTGAAAATGGCATCCGCCTGACGGGGAGTGATACCCACCACGTTTGCGTTTTCGCCGTTGCCAACGCAGAAGTCAATGCCCATTTCCTGCTTTATTCTTTTCAGATTGCTGTTGAGGTATTCCAGTCCGGGCTCGCCGCAGACGTCCCCAACAGCCAGAATTTTAATACTCATAAAAAATTCCTTTCATGGAGTTTTGTGGTTATTATAGCACACATTTCACCGATGTATCAAAATTTTTTGGGGATAATATGTTACGGAGGTGTAAACAATGCATAAAACAAACTTTCTCGTTGGCATGGGCATAGGCGTTGCCGTGGGCAGCTGTGCGGGTGCCGTCATGAAATCGAACAAGAAAAGCGCAAAAAAGGCCATGGGCAAGGCGCTGAAAACCGTAGGTGAGGTCGCCGACGCCGTGACCGAATCCATGGGGCTGTAATTTTTTCCGAAAAAAACTAAAAAGCTCTTGCATTTCTATCCGCACTGTGCTATATTATTTAGGCGCTAAGCAATAAGCGCCGCTAGCTCAGCTGGATAGAGCGTCTGGCTACGGACCAGAAGGTCAGGGGTTCGAATCCCTTGCGGCGTGCCAAAAAACAATCCCCCACCATCGGTGGGGGATTGTTTTTTGCTTTGTACCGCAAGGGATTCGAACCCGAAAGGGTCGGCATTCAGAA
>JAZRWZ010000365.1:0-4275 GCA_045599985.1 Acutalibacteraceae bacterium
GTGGTGCTTGCCATCGGTGACAAGCCCGATTCTTCCCTCTACGATTCATTGAAGGATGATATTGCGGAGATTTACAACATCGGTGATTCCAACGGCGGGGGCATCATCCCCAATGCCGTTTACGAGGGTTACACCCTAGGAAACAAGCTTTGATTTTAACCACAAAAAAAGATTTGATTTTCTTGAATCCGTTGTGTAAATACTTTGCACAGCGGATTTATTATTCTGATCTTTACCGGTCTTTTTTATGGTTACATTATTGAGAAGATGCAAAACGCTAATCTGACACCAAAAATGTTAAATAATATACAAAAAATAGCAGGGCATGCTATTATTTCGCATTTATTTTAAGTTTTAAAATTGATTTTTTTCATTCTATATACTATAATGACCCCGAAATCATAATAAATGTGAACGGATTGGGTTGTGAGAGATTTGTATTCAAAGTACATTAAAAGAGTTATTGACGTTTTGTTATCATTCATCGGGTTGATTGTGCTTTCGCCGGTGTTTTTGATTTTGATTCTGGCAATTAAAATTGACGACCCGGGCCCCGCTTTCTTCAAGCAGAAAAGAATCGGCAAGGGCAAAACATATTTCAGCCTCCATAAATTCAGGAGTATGAAAATGTCAACGCCCCACGATACTCCGACTCACCTTTTGACAAACCCGGAGCAATACATCACGAGAGTGGGTAAAATCCTGCGAAAGACAAGCCTTGATGAGCTGCCCCAGATTTGGGATATCTTTGTTGGTCACATGAGCATTATCGGCCCCCGCCCCGCTCTTTGGAACCAATATGATCTGCTCGATGAGAGAGATAAATACGGCGCAAACGACATCAAACCCGGCCTTACGGGCTATGCGCAAATCAACGGCAGAGATGAACTTGAAATTGATGTTAAGGCAAGACTTGACGGAGAATATGTAGAAAATCTCAGTTTCGGATTTGATGTGAAATGCTTCTTCGGAACCATCTTTAATGTACTCAAGCAGGACGGCGTAGTGGAAGGCGGCACCGGCGAAATGAAAAAGAACGAAAGCAAAACCATCATGGTGCTTTCCTGCCACACCCATTCCCTTTTCTGGTTCAGAACCGATATGATGAAGGCCTTCAAGGCCCTCGGATATAATGTGGTTGCCGTCGGTCAGCTTCCCGAAGAGGAATGGAGTGATAAATTTGCCGAAAACGGAATCAGATACAGACAAATCGATGCCGAGAGAAACGGCACAAACCCGCTCAATGACCTGAAAACCCTGAGGAGCATTTTAAAGGTAGTGAAAGCGGAAAAGCCCGATATGATTTTCTCATACCAGGCAAAAACAGTTATATATGGCGGAATTGCTGCTAAATTGAAAGGCATAAAGGAAGTATATCCCCTGATTGCCGGCCTTGGCTCGGTTCTTATCGGCGAAGATTCCATTGTGAAGAAGTTAATGATGCTGGAATACAAGTTCTCACTGAAATTTGCCAAAAAAGTGATGTTCCAGAATCCCGATGACCTTGCATTCTTCACTGAAAGCGGCATTATCAAAGCAGAAAAATGCTGCATGATAAACGGCTCCGGCGTTGATACGGAGAAATTCGTGCCTACTCCCCTTCCCGAAAAAGCCGCATTTCTCTGCATTGCAAGGCTGATTCGCGACAAGGGTGTTGGCGAATACATTGATGCGGCAAGAATAATTCACCAAAAATATCCCCATACCAGATGTCTTCTTGTAGGCCCTTACGACTCAAACCCCTCAGCCATTACACCGGAGGAATTGAAAGCTTATATTGACGACGGCTCTGTTGAGTATTTCGGCGAACAAACCGACATCCGTCCCTACATGAACCAATGCAGCGTGTTTGTGCTGCCCTCCTATCACGAAGGCACACCCAAGACCGTGCTTGAGGCCATGTCCTGCGGCAGAGCTGTTATTACAACAGATGCTCCGGGCTGCCGTGAAACCGTAACCGATAAAGTTAACGGCGTGCTTGTACCCGTAAAAGACGCCGAAACACTCGCAAAGGTTATGGAAGCATTCATCCTCCACCCGGATCAGGCCGCGCCCATGGGCATAAAGGGAAGAAAAATTGCTGTTGAAAAATACGATGTCAGAATCGTAAACAGCAGTATTATGGAAATCATGGGTATTCAGAAATCGAAAGACAGAATGGAAGCATTAATCGAAAAATAAGTTTCGGCAAGCAAGCCGAAGCAAACAAAAAATCGGGTGAAAACAATGACAGATTACGGTAAAGTATCGGTCCTGATGGGCATTTATAACTGTGAAAAAACCTTGCCGGAGGCAATCGACTCCATTCTTGCTCAAACCTACACGAACTGGGAGCTTATTCTTTGCGACGATTGCTCTACCGATCATACTTACGAAGTTGCTTCCGAATACGCAAAGAAATACCCCGAAAAAATCATTCTGCTGAAAAACGAGGTCAATTCCCGACTTGCTTTTTCATTAAATCATTGCCTTCAAAATGCCACCGGAAAATTCGCCGCCCGCATGGATGGCGACGACAAATGCACACCGGACAGATTCGAGAAACAGTTGGAATATCTTCATGCCCACCCCGATGCCGTTCTTGTAGGCACTGCCATGCAGAGATTCAGCGATGACGGCTCCTTTGGCGCCATTGATGTAAGGCCCGCCAACCCCGACAAATTTACGCCTCACAAGGAAGTTCCGTTTAATCACGCAACCATACTCACCTATAAATATGTATATGACAATCTGAAGGGTTACACCGTATGTCCCAGAACCGTCAGAGGTCAGGACAGAGACCTTTGGTACCGCTTTTTTGCGGCGGGTTACAAAGGCGTCAATACCGATGAGCCACTTTACCTTGTAAGAGAAGATGAAGCGGCAATCAAAAGAAGAACCGCAAAGGTGCGCTGGAATTCCTTCAAAACCGATATTATCGGCTACAGATTACTCGGTTATCCGTTAAAGTGGTACCTCAGACCGCTTATTAATTTGATGAAGATATTTGTTCCCACCTCCTTAGTTCTCAAATACCGGGAAATGCAGGCAAAGAAGTAAATTATTATTTGGGGGCTGTCGCAAATTGAGAAAATCAATGTGCGGCAGCCCATTTGAATTGCGAAATGGTCAAGAAAAGAAAAGCCCGACCTTGACAGTCGGGAAATAACAATACTTAACTTGAGGTCGATGAAAATCAGACTCTATTTGTTTTGAATGTTCACTTTTTTCTTGTGTTATGGCGGTTAAATTCCTTTCATATATGCGTAAACAAGAATGATGAACAAGGTTGCCGGATTGTGTTTTCTTCAATGTCTGAGATATGCTTTTTCAAGTTCGGAGTAATCCAAACTGTACTATTTTACGGGATTTTAAAAATACCTTGACATGTTCTCTGCTTTTTCATTATAATAAACGAAATAAGACTTGAGATTGTCGCAAAAACAATGAGGTTTTCAGTCTGTTTTGCCCGATTCTCATCCGTTGCTTAAACCAAAAACCATTTGAAACGAATAGGAGTGTTTAAAAAAATGAAAAGGTTCATTTCCGTTGTTCTTGCGGTTCTGCTGCTGGTCATGCCTTTAGCAATCGGAACAAGCGCCGATTCGAGCAAGGCGCTGCCTCTTTCCGCAGGAGTTGAAGCACTGCGTAACCAATTTGTGAGTGCCGTAGCGGGAAGCGAAGACGGCGTGGCTATTGATTACTGCTACTACTCCCCCGTGACAGAATCCGATAACACCAAATACCCCGTTGTCATTTTTCTTCACGGTATCGGTCACGGCTCATATCTGAACTCTCAGTGTGATGACAGTGAGATGGCTTACTGGGCCTCTGAAGAGCTGCAATCAAGATGGACGGATACCAAGGGTGCTTTCATTGTTCTGCCCCGATGCCCCGAAGAAACCGTTCAGTATTGGAATGTTTCCTTCATCAATCCCTTAAGAAAAATGATTGATGACTTCATTGCCGAGCACAGAGATAATGTGGACACCACCCGGATTTTCATCGGCGGTTCCTCCGCGGGTGCCGAAATGTCATGGGATCTGATTACAACCTATCCCGAATATTTTGCCGGTGCATTTCCCCTTTCCGCTTCCGGCTCCGTAAACACCAGCCAGATCAAAGCGGCCAAAGGTGTTTCCATCTGGCTTTTTGCCAGCATTCTGGATCCTCTTGTTAGTTATCCTCTTGTGGTGCTTCCCATTTGGAACAGTGTAAAAAAATACAACGATAATCCCGAAAATTGCCGCCTTTCCACATATACCATGGTGTGCAATCCCGATGGCTCCATTGCCT
>JAZRWZ010000366.1:0-8581 GCA_045599985.1 Acutalibacteraceae bacterium
GAGATTATTGCAAAATACGGGGATGCCGCATAAGATAACAAACCGTCCCCTGTCTTTGGTGATTGGCCCATAGTAACCCGCGGCAAATCCGGCAAGGCACAGTGGCCTTGCCCTACACGAAATGGGCGGCACACCAAAAAAATCAACATAAAAAACGAGCCTCGTTCCTTTTACGGAGCGGGGCTCGTTATTTTGCGGATGATACCGGCCGGGGCCGTTTTCAAAGCGGTTTATTTGCCGAGGCTGTCGGTGATTTCAACCGTGGTGGTGTTGTTGTAGCATTCAAACATTTCGTCTGCCTTGGCGGGAACGGTCTTTCTTGTGAGCAGGCTGACAATGGGAACCAGAATCAGGCCGCCGACCATGGCAACCACGCCGGAGTACAGTGAATTCTTAAACACAAAGGCAATCACGGGGTTTTCGGAGGGGGCAAGCACATTGGTGGAGAACAGCAGCTGCACAATCTCCAGACCCACGCCGAAGATGAAGGAAACGGCAACGGCAGCCTTGCTTGTGCCTTTCCAGTACAGGCCGTAGAGGAAGGGAGCCAGGAAAGCGCCTGCCAGAGCACCCCAGGAAACGCCCATCATCTGTGCAATGAAAATGCTCTTGTTGGATGCCTGCTTAATGGCAATCACAGCGGAAATCACGATGAAAACAACAATGAAGACGCGGATGATAAGCATCTTTTTCTTCTCGTCAATTTTCTTTTTGGCAATGGGAGCAACAAAATCCAATGTGATGGTGGAGCTGCTGGTAAGAACAAGGGAGGAGAGGGTTGACATGGAGGCTGAAAGCACCAGCACAATCACCACACCAATCAGGATGGGAGACAGGGTGGAAAGCATTGCGGGAATAATGGCATCAAAGCCTTCTTTATCCACATCCACATTGTAGAGTCTGCCGAAGCCACCCAGGAAGTAGCAGCCGCCTGCCACCACAATGGCAAACAGGGTGGAAATGATGGTGCCCTTCTTGATGGAATCCTCATTTTTGATGGCATAGAATTTGCCAACCATCTGAGGAAGTCCCCATGTGCCAAGGGAGGTCAGCAACACCACAATCAGCAGGAAGCCGGGATTGGGGCCGAAGAAGGAGGCATACTCCCAACCTCCGTTTTCGCCGGTGGCAAGGCCGCCGACTGCCTGCATAAGGCCGCCGTTGTCGTTAAGCACGGCAAGCACAACGGCAACAATACCCACCAGCATGATGATGCCCTGAATAAAGTCATTGATAGCGGTAGCCATGTATCCGCCCACCACAACATAAATGCCGGTGAGCACAGCCATCACGATAACGCAAACGGCGTAATCAATGTTGTTGAAGGCCATGGAGAACAGTCTGGAAAGGCCGTTGTAAAGGGAAGCGGTGTAAGGAATCAGGAACGCAAAGGTAATGACCGATGCGGCAATTTTCAAAGCGTTGGAGTTGAATCTTGTGCCGAAAAAGTCCGGCATGGTTTTACTGGAGAGGGATTGGGTCATAATGCGGGTTCTTCTGCCCAGAATACTCCAGGCGAGGAGGGAACCGATGAAAGCATTGCCAAGGCCTATCCATGTGGAGGCAAGGCCGAAATTCCAGCCGAACTGGCCTGCATAGCCAACAAAAATAACTGCCGAAAAATAGGATGTACCGAAAGCAAAGGCGCTCAGCCAGGGGCCTACCGAACGGGAGCCCAGCACAAAGCCATCCACATCGGATGCATGCTTTCTTGAACGGATACCGATTGCCACCATCAGTGAGAAGAAGCAGACAATCAATACCAGCGTGATTATCATTGTGGTATTCATATTGAGTCCTCCTGCGAAAGAAATATTGGTTATTTCGCCCTAAATTGCATAATATTTTACTCTTATAAATAACTTATGTCAATAGCTATATTTATTAAGAATCAAGACGGGTCACGGGGAGCTTCCACGGGCTCCAGCCGCACCTCAATGCTGCCCTTCATAACGCCGTCGGCATAAACGGTCAGCTTTTTCAGGCCGTCCCAGTTCCCCTTCAGGCGGTTATCCATGCCGTCCAGCAGGGATTCGGGCTGTGTCACTTTGAATTCGCCCACGCTGTTTTCGGAAAGGGTGGCTTTCATCTGCTGCCCGTTCAGGGTCAGAATCGCCGTGTGGGCATCCACAACGGTGATATCCGCCTTGGTGTGCATGAACCAATACACCTCCGAGGGGTAGGCGCAGGTGAAGGTATCCTTCACGCGCAGGGCGGTGCGGGCCCGGTACATTTCAAATTCGCGTTTCACATCAAGGGCACCCACAAATTTGTAGGCATCCGACATATCCAGCACGGCCTTGCCGCCGTTTTCGTTGGCCTCAAAGTCGGTAAAGGAGGCACGGGCAAAGGGATACTGGTCTTCATAAATCTTGTTGGGATTGATTACAAGGGTATTCTGCCCCTCGGCTCTTTTGGCATACACACGCCAGCGTCCGCCGCCGCAAATGCCCACAAAATAGCCGCTGTTGCCGTAATCGGCGGGGCCTAAATCCTCCGCCCAGCGCACGCCGCCGCTGTCAAACACAAAGGTGCCGATATCCAGATCGCCGTGGTTGGTATAGTTATAGCCGGCCTTGATGGCGGCATAGGAGGCATCCTTCTTTGTCAGGTCGCTGCGCATAATCACAAGCTCTTGATTTCTGTCGGAGTTCAGGTGCACGGATAAAGGCAGGGAGTCGGCGGTGTAGCCCTCAAGCAGCGCCGCATCGTACCAAAGGGCACCCACGGCACATTCTCTGGCAAGTTCAAACTCCCCTTTTCCGTTTTTCAGCTCCTCCTCAACGGTGGCCTTTGCCTGATAATACGCCATGGCGGGGTTGCCCGTTTTTTTGCTGAACCAGTAAAGGGAGGGTGCGCCGATGGAAACCCGCTTGTTATCGCCGTAGTTGAACACGCCGGCAGCACCGGTGATATAGAGAGGGAATGCGCCCAGCTCCAGAAAACCGTCAATATCGGAAAGGCCGAAATCGGTGCCGATAAAGTTCTCGGAGGTGGAAAGGAAATAGGTGAGGTAGGTGGTGCAGTATTCCCAATAGCCGCTGCCCTCCACATACACGCCGTCCGGGGTGTAGGTTTCAAAATTGATGGCAAGGTTGCGGTAGGCCTCCGCCAAGAAATCGGCGGCATAGTCGGGATAATAGTCGTAAAACACGGCAGCCGCCGTGGCCAAGCCGCCGTAGCAAACGCTGTTCCAGTTTGTTTTGGACCACTTCCACCAGTTCTGTGACACGATTTTGCCCTCGGAAACATCAAAGGCCTTGGTCTTCACCGCATCGGCAAAGGCCGCCTTTTCGCTCTCCGTCAGGTAGTCATACAGCCAGTTGGTGCCCAGCGCCACGGAGAAGGTGAGCTCCGCCACATCTAAAAAATGGGATTCGTGCCAATCCTCAAAGGCACAAACATCCGCCATCTCCTGCTTGCAGCGGTTGGCATAGGTTTCGTCCCCCGTCATGCGCCACATGAAGGAGAGGCAAATCACACGCTCCAGAACGGCTCTGGCCGCCTCCAGAATGCTGTCCTCCTCGTCATCGTACACATAGCCCACATAATCCATGGGCACGATTTTATCGGCGCATTCCTTAACATAGTCAAAATATTCGTTGAGCTTGGGGTCTTCTCTTGTTTCGTATTTTTCCTTAAGCTTTGCAAAATCCCCGTCGGTGGTGAGCACAAAAATACGGGAATCGGTTTTGTGCTCTACGGCCTCTTTCACATCCGCCGCCGTCACTTTTTGGGAATTACGGGTCAAATCAATGTAGTCAATGCCCATAAGCGCCGTATCCTTCAGCATAACAAAGGAGTTGGGCAGCAGCATAACCACCATCAGAATAATGGAAATAATCCTTGTCATCGTTATCCGTCCTCCGTCAGGTTAATGGGCCTTTTTGCCTTCAGTCAAAAAAGGCAATGGCCGGGGGCAGGCAAACCTCGTGCTTCCCCGCAAACTCGGTAGGGTAAAACCGCTCGGGCACCCCGCAGATTTCATACACCTTTTTTATGTTTTCGGCTGCCTCGCGGGAGGCCTCAACGGGAAATAGCTTATCTTTTGTGCCGAATTGCATCATCAGCTTGCGGGGCACAAGAGCGGAAGCAAAATCGCACATTTCGCCCACGGTCAACAGGCCGGGAACATAGTTATCCGGGCAGTGCCAGCGGCCCAGAACGCTTTTTTCAAAGGAGTTGATATAGCCGCAAACGCACACCTTTGCCATGCGTTCATCCAGGCAGGCGGTGTAAAGGGCTGCCAACCCCCCGCCGGAGATGCCCATGCATCCAAGCTCACTGCAGCCGTATTCCTTTTGCAGAATATCGGCGCATTTCATGGCCTGATACACCCTTATGGCAGCCACGGAAACGCCGCTGAGCAGGGTGTGATGGGACAGGGTATCGCAGGAGCTGATATAAAAGGGCTTGTGAATATCGCACATGAGCCGGGATTCACCAAAGCCGAAAAACTCGGGACAAATCACAATGTGACCGTCCAGTGCCAGCGCCTCGGCAAAATTCTTTTGGTAGTTATCCCAAAAATTGATTGTGCGGTACCGGCCCCGCTTGCTTTGGCGGATAATCTGCCGGGCACCGTATCCGTGGCCGCACAGGCACACCACGGCATCCTTTTTGGTTTGGTGCGCGGGCAGCAGCACATAGCAAAGCATGCTGTACCCCTCCAGTATTTTCACCTTCAGGGTCTCCACGGTGTAGCCCTTTCGCACCGCTGTTTTTATTTTTTCCGCCTTTATCTCCTCCGCTGCGCAGGGAATATTATCTTTACACAGCAGGCGGGCAGCCTCGGCCCTTACCGCCGCGGCAGTCTGTGCCGCCGCCTCGGGGGTGGATACTGCGGCAAAGGGGGCGGGCCTTTGCTCATAGAGCTTTTTCATAAACCCGTCCGGGGTAAAATCGTATGTTTTCAAGCTATCACTCTTTTACTTCTTTTTCAGCCATGGCCTGCTCCAGTTCCTTCTGGCTTTCGTCTTCCTTCTGCTTGCGGTAGGCCTCCAGCTTCTCAAACATGGCGTTTTCGTCAAATTTGTAGAACAGCATGGGCAGGGCCTGCAGCAGCATACCGATGGCACCGAAGGCGGTGAGCATGAAGAATATGGTATTGAGCAGGGAGGTGTAGTTCACGGTTACCGTCTGCCCCGCGTTGTTCAGGTATTCGCAGATTCTGGGAACAAGGGTGGATTCAATCAGAGGCTCCGTGTAGTTGTTGCTCTCCGCCGCCATGCGCTCCGCGTTGTAGCCGAGGCCGTTGATAACAGCCAGCACCACCACATTGAAAAGTGCCACGGATACTTTATAAAGAAGCCCTTTGATAGAGTAGGCAGTGGCCTCAAGCCGCTCCCCTGTTTTCAGCTCCAGGTCGTCCGTAATATCGGCAAACATGGCCACCAAAAGCACAAGGCTCATGCCCACGGGGAAATTGGTGAAAAAGCGCATGAGGGCATACACGATAAAGCCGGGCAGGGTGTTATAGGGCAGCACATACACGCCTACCACATAGGTGGCAAGGCAAAGAACGGCACCCACAATGCTCTGACCAATCCAAAGGGTTTTTTTCGTCATCTTTTTAAGCAGCGGAGGCACCAGCAGCATGGAGAGGGTATAGGCCGCACCGCTCATAACGGAAAGCACGGTGGGCAAAATGGAAACCGCCGTCATCTGAGGATTTTTGCCCACAAGATTTTCTATGAACAGGTTGATTTTTTCCATGGGCAGAATGCCGATGCAATTCCAGTTGGCGAAATAGGGCAGGAAGATGGCACCGATATTGATCATGCCCGTGAAGAAGGAGCAGAACAGAAGCACAATCATTCTTCTGTCCGTAAAAATCGTTTTAAAGCACTTTTTATTGCTCAGTTTTTTGGGCGGAATATAGATTTTTTCCCTGATGCCGAAGAAGGACCATACAATAAAGGCGGCACCGATTACCGCAAAAATCAGAGCGGAGAAGAAATAGCCCCAGTCGGTGGTGTCCTTTTTGCCGTTGCCCAAAAGGCCGATGCAAAGCCAGATGAAAACCGTAGGCAGAACGGTGCCCAGGGAACCGATGGTCTGTGACCAGGAAACGGCCTTCACGCGCTTTTCTTTTTCGGGGAATACAAGGGGATTCAGGCTGTTAAAGGGAATTTCTATGGCGGTGAACACGGTGATAAACAGCATATACATAATCAGGGCAAAAATGAAATTGCCCCGGTTGCCTATGAAATCACCGTTTGAATACATATTGAATTTTTCCGGGAACTGAATGGGCATAAAGAGGAAGGCGGTAACCAGAATGATGGGCAACGCCATCCAAATCAGGTAGGGCCTGCATTTGCCCCATTTGGTGCGGGTGTTTTCCACCAGAATGCCCATGAGCGGGTCATTCACCGCATCCCACACCTTGGTGCCCAGAATGACAACGGAGGCCAGCGTCATGCTGAGCTTGAGCACATCGGTCATGTACACATTGAATACCGTATATACGGTGGAATTGATAAAGAACATACCCAAAGGCAGCATGGAGAATGCCATGATTTCCCGTGCCGTTGCGTTTTTGATGTTATGGCTTTTTTTCATATTCTTCACCTCAGAATTCAAAACTCACCGGATTGGCAAGGCAGGATTTTTCATCGCTGCCGATGAATGCGGTATAACCGATTTTTTCGGTGACAAAGCCCTTCTGCTCGTCATAATAGGCAAGGTCGGCGCTGTCTGCCGTGAGGGTGACGGTTTTGCTCTCACCCGGGGCCAGCTCCGTTTTTACAAAGTCGGCAAGCACGCGTTCCGGTCTGTCCACGGCGGAGTTCTCGGCACGAACATAAAGCTGCACCACCTCGGCACCCGCTCTGCTGCCCGTATTGGTAACCGTGGCCTCAAAAACAGCCTTGCCGTTTTCGCTCTTGACAAAAGCCGGAGCCGAAACGGAAAAATCGGTGTAGGACAGGCCGTAGCCATAGGGGAAATCGGGCTCTTTCTTATCTTTATCCAGCTTTTTGTAGCCGTTATAGTAGCCGTATTTCTGCTTGAGGGTAATCCACTTTACCGCAGGGTAATCCTTTTCGTCCTTTGCAATGGCAAAGGGAAGCTTGCCGGAGGGATTCACCTTGCCGAAAATGATATCGGCCAAAGCGTTGCCGCCCTCCATGCCGGGGTAATACGACATCAGGATGGAGTTGATTTTATCCTTCCACCCGTTCATGACAATGGCGTTGCCGCCCATGACCACCGCGCAGGTGTTTTTATTGAGGGAGGCCACCTTGTGCATCATCTTTTCTTCCACGGGGCGCAGGGTCAGGCGCTTTCTGTCGCCGCCGATAATAAAGATGTATTCGCCCTCATCGCTGTGGCGCATACCACAGAAAATCAGAACGGCGTCGGCGTTTCGGATTTCGGCAGCCTTGCGGCTCACGGCCAGGGTGGGCACAAAGGTGATTTCCACATCGCCGTAATTCTGCTTCATGGCATCTAAAAATGTGGTGATATAGGGCGGGTGCACCTGGCTGGAGCCGTAATCGCCGATATTGCCGATTTTGGCAAGATTGCCCACAATAGCCACTTTTTTGACCTTGGTTCTGTCAAGAGGAAGCAGATTGTTATCGTTTTTAATCAGAGTAACGGATTTTTCCGCCACCTCCCGGGCCAGAGCAATATGCTCCTTGGAGGCAATCATGGATTTCTCATAGGCTTTCTTATCCTCCGCCCCGGTAAAGGCCAGCAGTGTTCTTACAATACGCAGGCAGGCCTCGTTCACCTGTGCCTCGGTTGCCTTGCCCCTTTGAATGGCGGATTTTACCAGCAAATAGGTGTATTTTCTGCGAATATTCATTTCCACATCAAGGCCGCCGTTGAGGCCGCCTGCCGTGGAATGAAGGCCAAAGAAGAAGTCGCTCATCACAAGGCCGTCAAAGCCCCACTCGCCCTTGAGCACCTGACGAAGCAGGTAGGGGTTGGCGCCGTTGAATTTGCCGTGGTAACGGTTATAGGAGCTCATAACGGCAGCTGCGCCCGCCTCAATGCACTTCTTGAAATGGGGCAGGTATACCTCACGCTCCGTGCGTTTATCCGCCAGCACATTCACCCAGAAGCGGGAATTCTCCATGCTGTTGAAGGCATAGTGCTTGATGCAGGCAATCACGTTTTCATCCTGAATACCCTTTACCAGAGAACAGGCCATTTTGCCGATGTGCACCGTATCCTCACCGTAGGTTTCCTGGCTACGGCCTCCGCCGGGGTGATAGGGCACATTGATGCACACGCCGCCGTAGAAGTTGCCGCCCTGTGCGCGGATTTCTTCACCGATGGCGGTACCCACCCGCTGCTCCAGCTGCGGGTCAAAGGTAGCACCCCTTGCCATGGTAACGGGGAAACAGGTGGAATTGCCGCACACGCAGCCCCGGGGGCCGTCACAGAATAACAGCTCGGGAATGTTCAGGCGCTTACAGCCGCCCGCACCGTAGGGGTGACTGTTATAGTTGCCGATACCCATGCTTTCCAGATACCCGCAGTTGCCCGCCAAAAGCTGTACCTTTTCCTTCAGAGTCATCTGATTCACAATTTCCTCCGCTTTTTGCGTAAAGGAAAGGCGGTAGTTTTT
>JAZRWZ010000367.1:0-8786 GCA_045599985.1 Acutalibacteraceae bacterium
CGATTTGGTGTGGGGCAGAACCGTTACACCGAGGATTTCAATATCCTCGGCAATGCTGCCCGAAAGCTCGGTTGAAAAACGCACCTCGTTTTCGGCTTTTTCAAGGGGATTGACAAAGGCCTTTTTACCGACTGCGCCCGCTCTGACACCGAGCAGTAATGAGAAAACCAAAATCAGTGATAATACCTTGCTTATTTTCCTTTTCATACAAATTCACTCCTTCAACATGGGTGTGATATGAAGACACAATAATAATAGCATCCGAAAAAATAATAATCAAGGGCAGCAGGATTCTTCTGCAGGAGTTATTCGGAAGCTCCGATTATCATATTCCGACATATTATTAACGATTATTTGCAGTAAGCGCCTACTTGGTACTTTGCAATTATTTGTAATTGAAAGAAAAAGAAGGATATGATATAGTTTTTATGAGATAGTCCGGAATGATAACAAGGAATCTGCCAATTCGGAGATGTTCAGATGAAACAGCAGCTTTACCCGGTACGGGTCGTGCACCTGAATACATTTGACGGCTACTATACCGCCATCAACAGAGGGATGGATATTTCCCCGGAGCGGCATGAGCATTTTGAAACCGTCATCACCTTAAAAAACAACTTCATCCACACGGTCAACGGGGTTTCCTTCCGGCCGGAGGTGGGGGATGTTGTGATTCTGCGCCCCCAGGACTGCCACGCGGCGCACCCCATTGGCGACATCAGCGAGGCCGTTTGCCGCGATATCTATATTGACCCGGCATTTTTCAAGGAGGCCTGCGACTATATTTCCCCCACGCTGTATGTCAGGATTATGACGGAGAAAAATCCGCCCTCGTTTCACCTGAACGGCAGCGAGCTGACCTCTTTTGAGGAGAGTGTTGATTTCTCATATCTTTACGCCATGGCAATGGATTATGACGCTTATAAATCCGTCAAGCGCATTGTGGCGTGCAGCCTTATCGGCCTTTATGTGAAAAAATCCTTCGGCAGCGAAAAGGCCGTGCCCGAGTGCCTAACAAAGCTTCTGGAGGTGCTTCAGTGCCGCGGCACGGAAAAAATAAACATAGCCGATACCGCAAGGGAAATCGGCTATTCGCCGGATTATCTGAACCGTTTGTTCAAGGAGTATTTCGGCAAAAGCATTGAACAGCATATTATTGAATGCAGAATTTACGATTCCCTGACCCTTCTGCTCCAGACCGATATGCCCGTGAACGAAATTGCGCAGAAGATGGGCTGGGAATGCACGGGTAACTACATCAATCATTTCAAAAGGATTTACGGTACCACACCTGCAAAGTACAGAAAAACGGAAAGGAGCGGTTGTAATGGCTGAGATATTTGCACTCTTCCTGTCTATTGTCATGCTTTTTACCGGCTTGTCGGGCCAGGCGGTAACATCCTTGGGAGAGAGGAAAGAGGCATTTCCCACGGCAGATAAGTCTTTTTCCGACTCTGCCGCGCCGGAAAAGGACGGTGAAAATATGAATGTCACATTCAGAACGAAAGATGCGGGGTATGACATATACGCCCCCTTCAGGAATTACGGCGGTTACCGGTACGGCCCGTCCATTCTGTATTACGAGGACGGCTCTGCCGATGCGTGGTTTGCCACCAACGGCCAAAGCGGTGAATGGGACTGGTTTACATACAAACACTTTGACGGTGAAATGTGGAGCGATGAAAAGGTTGTTCTGCGCCCCACGGCGGATTCCATGGACCATTATTCCGTATGTGACCCCGGCGTGATTTATTTCGGCGGTTACTACTACATCGGTTATACCTCCACCATTGTTTCCACAAACGGCGGAATCAACAACAATATTTTTGTGGCGCGTTCCGAAAATCCCGACGGCCCCTTTGAAAAATGGAACGGAAACGGCTGGGGCGGCGACCCTGCTCCGATTATCTATTTTGATGAAAACGCGGCCATGTGGGGTGCAGGTGAACCGAGCTTTGTCGTTGTTGACGGGGTGCTGTATTTTTATTATTCATGGCTCGGCTCGGGAGCGGGAAATGAGCTTGTTGCCACCGCCGACACTTCGGAAAACTGGCCCGCATCCCTTACGCCCCGGGGAACTGTTGCAACAAAGGAAAACAGCCAGGATTCGTGGGATGTAATCTATATTGAGGAAATCGGGAAATTTGTAGGCTTTTGTACCTATGAACGCTTCACCGATACCTCGGGGGTTGCGGTTTATCAGTCCGATGACGGCATTCACTTTGAAAAAAGCGATGTTATCCGCACGGGTATCTGCTCCAAATGCCACAATATGGGCATTTCAAAGCGGCCCGACGGCCATGTCAGGCTCACCGATAACCTGTTTATCGGCTATGCCTACCAAACCTCAACGGGCGGCTGGGGTGACTGGTCCACAAGATTCCAGCCCATTGAGCTTGTGACTTATGAAGGCGAAATCCGCTCCATCGATAACGGGGGCGCACCGACTCCCACGGAGAGTGAACGAATCAAAAAGCCCACAGCCCCTGTGGTTACGGGAATCACAACCGATAAGGCGGAGATAGATGTTAACCTGAATCAGTGCAAAAAGATAAAAATGTTCTGGTTTGACAGGGCTCTGGAAAAACATATTCTGGTGAGCAGCGCGGTTTCCTTTGACGGTTACGATGAAAGCATTATCAAGATTGAGAATCGAAAAATAACCCCTGTTGATGTCGGCTCAACGCTTGTCACCGTCACCTATGCCGATTTCACATATTCCTTCAAGGTGACGGTACACGAAAAGGGCTATTCCCCCAATGACGGGAAAGGAGAAATCGAAAGCTTCAGGGCCGTAAACAACAACATCACCGTTTCCTTGGACGATTGGCGGCACACGCAGATAAGAGGCTTCGTGACCTTCGGAAACGGGGATTGGGGCGAGGCGTACAATGACTACGGCTCAAGCCGCGAAAACTACCCGCCCATGATTGATGCGGATATTTACCATATGACCTTTGATGTGGAGAACGGCAGTATCATTTCCGTTGATGACAGCGGAATCATCACGCCTCTTTCCGCAGGCACCACAACAGTAACCGTTACCATGACAGGCGGCTTTACCGATACGGTAACCGTCACCGTAGAATAGAGAGGTATTGCAATGAACAGAAAAGTAAGAAAAGACCCTTACAGCGGCCTTCTGCCCAATATGCCCAATGAAACCATGGTTCAAAGCAGAATGAGAATCAGCACAAGCGGCAAAGCCGAAGCGGCCAAGCACACCTTCCGCCGCAAGGGTACGGCTGCGGATTTTCGCGCCGGTCTGCCCATAGGCAACGGCGATTTCGGCGCATCCATGCACGGCATGCCCGATAACCTGACCTTCAACATTGCCAAAAACGATTTGTGGTGGGACGATTATGATGCCCCCGAGCCCTGCTATCCCGACGGCGGCATAGAGAATATCAGAAAAAAGGTGACGGCAGGGGACGGCAGCGTAAAGCTGGATATATTTGAGGCATCCAACCGCAGGGTGAATCTGCCCATTCAGACAGGGGCTGCCAGGCTGACTCTTCACCTTCTCAGCGGCGGTTTCGGCCACAATATCCGGGAGGAGCTGGATATTTCAAGTGCAACGGCAAGGCAATACTTTTCCTGCGATAACCTGAACGGAAGCGTGAACGGTTGGAATTACTGCGTGACCGCCAATGTGAGCAGGGTTGACGAGGTGATGAGAATTGGCGCGGAGGCTCCGATTTCGGCGCAGAGGCCCATTCTCGGCACCGTGCGCTTTGAACTGACCCGTGACCCCATGGAGGTGCCCGCAGTGGTCACCTATGGCAGGCACGAGGAAAAAATAGAGCAGTACGAAAAGGATATTGCCGAATACTATTCTCCTGTCTGCTTTACCGACGGTGACTATTTCGGCTTCAATATGCGGCTGAAGGCAGGGGAGAGCCCGAAGGATTCCCCCGATGTTCATTACACCGTAATGGCAAGAGTCGGCGGCGGTGAAGTCAGCCTCTCCAATGTGGGCTATTCTGTGTTGGGCACGGGAAAATTCGGCAGAAGCTTTGAAATTCTGCTTACTGTTGTGAGCACCTACGATGCAAAGGATACCTATGCCGAGGCCAAAAGAAGGCTGGCAGAGGCTTTCGCAAGGAATACGATTCACGTGCTTTCCAACTGTAACGAGATAACCTCCCATGATGTGAACCGTTCATGGATAAGACTGCCGCAGATTGAATATTCCCGCCCCTGGTTCTGGGGTATCTATGAAGCCATGAGTGCAAGAAGACCCTCCAAATTCGCGCCGGGCTACATTGCACCGTGGTTCCAGTCCAACTGTGCCAACTGGGGCCATCATATTCTGACCTATGAGCAAACCAAAACAAACCTCGGCCTGCTTGCGACCAATCACGCCGAGCTGATGGAGCCCTGGTTCAGGCTTTGCCTTGATTCAAAGGCAAAATTGCAGAAGTTCGCAAAAGATTTTTACAACTGCCGCGGCACGGCCTACCCTCACGCCATTTCGGGCACGGGCACGGTCATCTCCTCCACAGTTACCCTCAACGGCACGGAAATGAATATTTCCACCACGGGCGAAACCGTAAAATATGCGTGGGATTACTATGATTTCACAGGGGATAAGGAATACCTTCGCAGTGTGGGTTACCCCATTCTGAAGGAAGCGGCGCTGTTTTATCACGACTATCTGCTCACCGATGAAAACGGCGAAAAATACATTTTCCCCTCACGCTCGCAGGAATTTGTTGCCTGCCCGGGCCTTTCCAATGAGTTTATGACCAATTCATTGATTGACCTTGCGCTGGTGAAGTTCGTTCTCAGCCGTGCCGCAGATTCCGCCGGGATTCTCGGAATCGACACAGAGCTTCAAAAGGAGTGGCGCAGCGATGTTGCCGCATTGAGAAAGGACTATGCGGTATGGGCAGACGGCACATGGAAAACCGCCGAGGATACCGATGACATTTCTCTGGGCTACGGCACACCCTCCGTTTCGGATTTGTGCCCCATCTGCATTACCGATGAGGTGGACAAGTGGCGCGGAAGCGATGAGATGAAAGAAGCGGCACGGAAGAGTGTTGAAAAATTCGTCAACAAAAACACCATGCCCTGGGATATGTCATTCGGCATTATTTCAAGGCTCAGAATGGGCGATAAGGACTACGCCCGCCTTGCGCTGGAGCTTATGCCCAAATGCAGAGAGGGCGGCAACCTCAACCGTTCCGATGCCTGCGATTATGATGAAAACAACGAGATGAAGCCCGACGGGCAGCACTCCTTCTTTGTGGACAAGGGCGGTGCATACCTGAGCGATGTTATCACCGAAATGCTTCTGCAGTCCCAGGGCGGCGTTATCCGCATTTTTCCCGCCTATCCCGAAGACATAGGCGATGCGGCGTTCTTCTCCCTCAGAGCCAGAGGGGCATTCCTTGTTTCCGCCGAGTTCCGCTCGGGCAAGCCCGCCTACGCAATCGTTCGAAGTCTGCGGGGAAATGACTGCCGCTTCATGAATGTGTTCGGCGATAAGATTACCGTGCGTGACCTTGAAACGGGGGAAACAATCGGCTTTGAGAAAGCAGAGGGAGATATCGTCTTCCGGACCGTTTCCGAACATGAATACGCCGTTGAAAGCAGCGATATGCCGCTTGAGGCGTTTGAAATGCGAAACTGAGGGGGTATTGATTTATGAGCAGCATGAAAATCGGACTGAATGTTTTTGCAGATAAAATCGTAAACGGCGATAAAGCCACAAAGGCCGTGACAGATGACGGCGCGCTTATTGATTATGCCGTGTGCCATGTGGAGGGGCAGAATTACACCACCCCTCAATCGGTTGAACTCGCACACGCTCTGTCTTCATTTTTTGAGGAGCGGGACACCGATTTTATTACGAATTTTGAATACGCCAACTGGACACAAAACTGCGTTGCCGCCGACGGAACAAAGTGGGCGGATAAAAGCGAGGGCTGCCACCGGGTGAAGCTGCCCGATGAATTCGTGAAGGCTCTTGCCGAAAGCGGCCGCTTCAAGGGCATTATGTATGACGAATTCGAGCACATGATTACCAACCGCAACCCCACCATTCAGATTGCCACAAAGCTTAGAAAAATCATTCCCGTTTTTCCTTTGCTGAAGGGGAAGGATGGACTGAAGCAGGGTGAGCTGCTGAAAAAACAGCTTGCGGACTATGTGGATTCCTTCAAGGCGCAAGGTGCGCCCGCCATGCTGGGTGAGCATGTGTATCCCACATTTTTTCACAAGTTTGCCGAAAGCGGCATAACCCCCAACTATAAATCACTGAAAGAGAACATTTCGGATGTAACATTTGCAATCGCGGCGGGAGCTGCCATTCAGTATGACTTGCCGCTTTCCAACTGCATTGATAACTGGTACATGCTTACCAATCCCGGCCATTCCGCAGACGAGATGTATCACAATCTTCTTTTCGCCTATCTCGCAGGTGTGGACAGCGCCTATGTGGAAAGCGTTCTGGTAATGGCGGATGATGAGGGAAAGCTGACGGAATACGGTGAGCAGTTCAGACGCTTTTGTAAGGAATACAAGGGCAAAGACAGAGGCTATTCCCTCAGAGATTACCGCCCCGAAATCGGAATCGTGCGCTATGATGACGGCTTCTGGGGCCAGTGGTACCCCGTTCTCTTCAAAAAATGCCTTTTCGGCAATCCGAAAATCAAACCCGATTTCCGTTCAAGAGAGGTCTTCAAGGTATTCAACATTCTCACTCACGGCGAAACCTGTAAAAACGGATTTTCATTCGGCAGATTCTCGCTGTGGTCACTTTTACATCTCAGGCATTTTTCCTTTGTTTCTCTTAACAGCACCGCGGTCTTTGACCATAACGCCGACAGAAGGGTGCTGGATTCACTCAAGCTCTGCTTCCTTTGCGGAATCCATATTCCTGAAAAAACCCTTAAAGCAGTGCGTGACTGCGTAAAAGAAAACGGCATGACAGCCGTTGCCCCGAAGCGCTTCGCCCCTGCCGATATTGTGTCGCAGGCAAGCGGAAAAATCAGCGAGGTAAAAGACGGCAAGGGCAAATGGATCGTTGTTAAGAACTATCGCACGGGCAAGCTGAAAAAATATGTAAAAGAGTATATCGGCCAAAAGGGAGAAATGCGCCTGACCTTTGCCGAAAAAGAAGTTGTGATGAAAATCCATAAGGATAAAGACTCGTTTTCCGTTATCAAATAACAAGGAGCGGACAGTATGAAAAAAGCGATTTCGGTTTTTGTATCACTGGTGCTGATGGCAACAGCCCTGATTCCCGCTTATGCAAAGGATGAAAAAGAAATTGTGCTTGCGGATGCGGGCACAACACAGTACAGCATTGTCATTTCCGAAAATGCTTCGGAGGCGGAGAAAAATGCCGCAAAGATTCTGGCGGAATATCTGGAGAAAATCAGCTCGGCAAAGTTTGAAACCGTGACCGATGAAGCCGACTCGGCGGAAAAGGAAATCGTAATCGGCGTTACCAACCGTGACGGGGAAGCGGGCATTGACCGCACCGGCTACGGGGATGAGGGCGTGCGCATTCTCACCGCGGGCGAAAAGCTGTTTCTCACCGGCGGGGTGAAAAGCGGCGCCATCTATGCCGTTTATACCTTCCTTGAGGATTACCTGGGGTGCAGATGGTTTACGCAGGAGCTGACCGTGATTCCCGAAACGGAAAGGCTTGCCATTTCCCCCATTGATTACGAATATGTTCCCTGCTTCCGTTTAAGGCAGACCTACTGGCTGTTTTCCACAAAATACGCGGATTTCTGCTCCAAACACAAGCTCCACGGCGTTATGGCCTATGTATCGGATGAGATGGGCGGCTGCGGGGAAACCTATGCCGTCAATTCCGTGCACACCATGCAATGGATTATCACCCGCGATATGTTTGAGAGCCACCCCGAATATTTCGGCTGCGACGATAAGGGCAACCGCAGCATGAACCGTCAGCCCTGCTTCTCCAACGATGATGTGCTCAGGCTTACGGTTGATTTTGCCAAAAATTTCTTCTCTCAGTACAACACGATTTTCAGCGTTTCCCAGAATGACGGCATGTCGTTCTGCCAATGCGACAAGTGCAAAGCCTTCAACAAGGCGCACGGCGGTACGGATGCGGCATCCATGATTCATTTTGTGAACAGAGTGGCCGCCGCCGTAAGGGAGGAATACCCGGATGCCCGCTTTGAAACCCTGGCATATCAGGATTCTCTCACCCCGCCGGAGGGCCTTGAAATCGCGGAGGGTGTTGTCATTCGCATGTGCCCCATCAACGGCTGCGTGCTTCACGATTTCGGCCAATCCTCCTGCCGCGAAAATGCAAAATTCAGCAAGGCGCTTGAGGGCTGGGCACAGCTGACGGATAACATCTATATGTGGAATTACAGCACGGATTTCCAGTATTACTATGCTTTGTTCCCCAACATTACCACTTTGCAAAAGAGATATCAGTACTTCCGGGACAACAATGTTGTTGCCGTTTTTGACAACGGCTGCGGCGACGATTTGCCCGCAGGCGAGTTCCACGATTTGAAAACCTACCTTGTGCTTAAACTCTTGTGGGATCCCGATACGGATATTGAGCGCCACATTTCCGAATTCTGCGATGCCTATTACGGCGAAGCGGGGGCGGATGTAGCGGAATTCATTCATCAATTTGAAAAAAGCGTGAAAGGCCTTAAGCCTTTTGCCTTCACCATGGCGCACATGACCTGCCAGGACGGCGGCGAGGCGCTGGAAAACCACACGGCTTTGAGCGAGCTTGAAATCAAAAAGCTGAACAAAATCATGGCAAAGGCCGAAAGCAG
>JAZRWZ010000368.1:0-6526 GCA_045599985.1 Acutalibacteraceae bacterium
CTCCCCCGATGGCTGCCCCGCCATATGCGATGAATATGCGGCAAAAGACAGCCGTATCAAAGTCATCCACAAAGGAAACGGCGGCCTCGCCGATGCACGAAATACTGCCCTTGACCAAATGACGGGTGAATATGTAACCTTTGTTGACAGTGATGACTATATCACCCATGATGCCATTGATACCTTATACTCCGCTCTCATGGAAACCGGTGCCGATGTTGCAACCGGCAATATCGTATCTTATGATGAGAAAGGCAAGACTCACGATTTCTACGACCCTGCCGCAGACAGAACCGTTCTGGAGGGAGAAGCCATTCTGAGCACCCTGCTGCAGCCCTGTGCCCAAAACAGACTGTATAAGGCCGGCATTTTCGCAGAACTGCGCTTTCCCGTCGGGCGACTGTATGAGGATGCGTTTATTTACCATAAGATATTGTCACAGATTTCAAAAATGGTTTTAACGGGAAAAACCTCTTACTATTACCTTGTTCGCTCCGATTCCATTATGCACAGCGAGTACAATATCCGCTTTACCGATATCATTTTTGCTCTCAAAGACAGATATGACTGGCTTGATTCCATCGGTCAGACTGCACTTGCCGACGAAACCCGGCTATTCGCATATTCACGAACCGCGGTGGCCTATGCGCACCTCAACAAGCATAACCCAACTCACCGTGAAAAGTTGAAGGAAATTCGTACAATATATGTCGAATGCTATAACACTTTGATATCAAGCAGCCGTATCGGTACAAAACAAAAAATAAGACTTGCTCTGCTCAGGTACTGCCCCACTCTTCACACCGCGATTTGGGGCAAAAAAATGCCCGTTTCATTGGGCTGATTCTGTAAATTTCGGAAAGGAAAGCGCTATGAACGATACAATTATGACACGGCTTGAGCACAAGCTGTATATTAAAAACAAGCGTCGAAAGCTTAAAAACAAAACCCCCTCCATTATTGCAAACAACTGCAACGGAGGCATTATCGCACATGATTTGGGATTGCCTTTCAACAGTCCTCTTGTCAACGCCGGAATGTATCCTCAATACTACATTAAGTTTTTAAAAAACATTCAACACTACCTCGACACACCCCTTGTTCGTATTGAAGATGACAAAGACGGATGGTTTACCGCTCAATGTGATGATATTCAAATCCTGCTTGGCCATGTAAAAACCTATGAAGAGGCTCTTGAAAATTGGGAAAGGCGAAAAAAACGTTTTAATCCCGACAACATGTATGTTGTTTTTTGCGATAAAATGGGCTGCACCTACGATATGATAAAAGAATTCGATTCTCTGCCCATTAAGCATAAGGTCATCTTCACCCATAAACCCTACCCCGAATTCAAATCCGCATATTATATCAAGGGCTTTGAAAATGACGGCGAAGTAGGCGTGCTCTCCGATTGGAAGCCCGGCTTTTTGAAGCGACGTTGGTTAGATGCCTTTGACTATGTGAGTTTTTTAAATCAAGAATAATGCAGGAGCGTACCATGCCGAAAATAAGTATTATTGTTCCCGTTTACAATGTCGAAAAATACTTGAGAGAATGCCTCAACAGTATTCTTTCCCAGACCCTTGAGGAGATTGAAGTCATCTGCATCAATGACGGTTCTCCCGACAATTCCCTTGCCATCCTGAAAGAGTATGCGCAAAAGGATGCCCGCATTGTCATCATTGACAAGCAGAATGAGGGCGTGGGCAAAGCCCGCAATGACGGAATCCGGGCAGCCACCGGCGAATTCATTGCCTTTATGGATTCCGACGACTATTATCCCAACCCCGAGGTGCTGGAAAAGCTTTACACCACCGCTAAGGAACAAAATGTAAGAATTTGCGGCGGCAAAAAAGTGATTCTTGAAGTAGACGGTTCTGTTACCAAAACCGAGCTGCTCTGCGAGGAATATGGCATACAATTCGGTGCAAAAGGCCTTGCGGATTACAGCGATTTGCAATATGATTACGGCTATACCGCATTCATTTTTGACCGTCACCTGCTTGTGGATAACAGCATTTTCTTCCCCCCCTACCGCCGTTTTCAGGACCCTCCGTTTTTTGTGAACGCCATGATTGCGGCCGGAAAATACTATGCTCTGGATTTTGAAACCTATTGCTACCGTATGGTGCCCACAGCCGCAAAATACAAGCTCCAAAATACCCTTGATTTTCTGAAAGGGGTTACGGATAACCTGAACGCGGCCAAAGCCCATAACCTTCCCAAGCTCCACTATCTCTCCGCCATGCGTCTGGATAAAGAAGGCTCCTTCATGGCAACGCAGAACCTGTTTGATGAGCGTCGACGCGAATTGATTGCCGCCATCATCAAAGCCGCAAATGCGGTAGATGTGGCGTGGCTTCGTGAAAGCGGATTTGACATTCCCCTTGATTATGTGCCGGAGGTATTTCTGTATGCCGTTTCCACAGCAGAAAAATATGAAAACCTCAGAAAGAGCACACCGGGCAAATTACTTTCAAAGCTGAAAAGATAACCTTTTACCCCTACACGGAGGATTTATGAAGCAACTTTACGGATGTTTTAACCTTGATACGGGCGAATACAGCGACAATTCAACAGATGTTGTCACCTTCGCTGCCGACGGTGTTTCTCTCTATATCTGCGGCAGAATTGAAACTGATGGCCGTATCAATGACACCGGCGCCATTGCCGGGTTGTACAAAGCCCACGGCACCGGCATCACAAGCCATATTTCCGGCACCTACATCATGATAATAGCGGATAAACCCGCCAAAAAGCTGGTTGCTTTTCACGACAGAACCACATCCCCTCTTACCCTTTATTACACGCAAAATAGCGGAAAACTGTATCTTTCCACCTCTCTCAAAGCGTTAATTGCCGGCTCCGGCATAAAAGCACGCTTTAATGAGAGTGAAATCAAAGCTTTCTTAACCAACGGCTTCCTGTACGGTGCCGAAACCCTTGTGTGCGATGTGTTTAAGTTGAAAGCCTTCCACTGCCTTGAGGCTTCCGAAGGCGGCGTTTCACAGTGTGAGATTGCTTACCCCCTTGCCAAAATGGCAAAAGGCGAAGCGCTGGAACAGTTCAAACCCGCAATGGATAATGCCATTCTCAAATCGGCGGAAGGAATTGATGACATCAGCCTTCCTCTTTCGGCAGGGTATGATTCCAACTACATCTGCCATGTCATAACCGAAAATTCGGGCAAAAACACAACCGCCTTCTCCATTGGCGGCAAGCACGGAAAAAACGAAGTGCCGGTTGTAAAAAGCAACATTGCTCATTACAAAAACCTGACTTTGGAAACGGCGATAACCGATACAAACACCCTCAAGAATCTGCCCGATATCGTGTGGCGACTGGAGGGCAATGTGTATGAAAACGGATTATTCCTGCAATACGAACTGGCGCGCCTTGTAAATGCCAAGGGCAAGCACAGCCTGATTTGCGGCGAATGCGCCGACCAGGTGATGAACCTGCACTACCTTAATCCCGACAGAATTCATGTTGAATCATCCCCCGAAAATCCCGTTTACTATGAGTTTTCCGAATATCCCTATATTTTCGGCAGTTATCTAATTCTGAAGAAAAACGGCATTCTTGCCAATTCTTTTGATATTGAAACCCGCTACCCCTACCTGGATGCCGATGTGGTATCGGTCAGCCACGCCTTGAGAGGGCTCAATATGAAGGACAAGCGTGTGCATGTGGCCAACTGCAATGAGCACCTTCCTTCTCAGGTAGTTAACAATATGACCAAAATCGGCGGCTCCACCGATTGCCACTCTCTGTTTGACTCGGCAGAGGAAATAAAACGATTTTTCAAGCAAATGGAGAATTCAGCTTTCTATAACGAATATAAAAGCATCATAAAAGCCTGTTCTCAAACCGAAAAAGAAAAGCAGACCGGGCTCATCGCCCTCAAAACCAAAATCCGCAAGCTGATTTTCAAGGCGCTGCACCTGAAAACCGGCGACAACTATTTCTTTGAGGAAATGCGGCTGCGTGAATATCTTTGTGTGGCTTATCTGGCTCTTTTTAAAGAACTGATTATCAGCGGCAAATACGATTTAACCCAAAACACCTGCTCTGCAGGTTTTGACAAATTATTGAAATAATGAGGTTTGAAAAAACTACCGGAAATAAAACAGTAGGAGTTAATTATGGCAGAAGAAAAAAATAAAGCATACACACATAACCGGCGAAAAAAATGGTTTGAACTGAACCTCAAAGAAGTTTGGGATTACCGTGACCTTATTTGGCTATTTACCAAGCGTTCGTTCATAGTCAGCTATAAGCAAATCTCGTTGGTTCTATGCAGTGCTCAATAAAAAGGCAACTTGCAGCATCAGCAATTCAATAAAACAATATTTTCGTATTGTCAGATTTGCAAAATACCGCGATATTACAGTTATTTATACATCTGAAATTTCAAAACTTTCCGCATTAAGACAGGCAATGAACATTTGAAAAGGAGAACTAAACAAGAAATTATGTTAGAAAATAACGATTACAAAATTAAGATTTCATCAAAGCATAAATTGTTTGATTTACACATAAAGGAAACCTTTGGTTACAGAGATTTGATTTTCCTTTTTGTTAAACGAAACTTTGTTACAAGCTATAAGCAAACACTTTTGGGACCATTATGGGTGCTTATAGAGCCCTTGTTTTCGTCCTTTGTTTTCACCATAATATTTGGTGAATTGGCAGGCTTGTCAACTACGGATATTGCCGGTGATTATATAGTTCCGTCATTTTTATTCTATATGGCAGGTAATATTTGTTGGAGCTATTTTTCAGCAACATTAAGTAAAACTTCAAACACTTTCTTAGACAACAGTGCAACTATGGGCAAGGTTTATTATCCCCGCCTTGTTGCCCCGGTCTCAACTGCCTTCAGCGGATTGATTTCATTTGGTATTCAGCTTGCCTTATATGCAATTCTTTGGCTGTTTTTTGTTATCAGGGGCGGAACAAGCATTGCCGTATCACCTATGCTTCTTCTTATACCGGTGTGTGTTCTTCAGATGATGATTCTTTCTGTCGGCCTCGGAATAATCGTATCGTCTATGACAACAAAATACCGCGACCTTACAAAAGCAGTTTCACTGTTGCTGACTTTGTGGAGATATGCCTCACCTGTTGCATACGGATTACAGCTGGTTCCCGAAAAATGGATCGGTCTTTATATGCTCAACCCATTCACTGATATCGTAACGACTTTCAGATATGCTTTATTCGGCTTCGGCTATTTCAACTGGATTTATTATCTGATAAGTTGGATATTCAGCCTGGTTGTCTTTTTCATAGGTCTTGTAATGTTCAGTAAAATCGAACGCAACTTCATGGATACGATTTGAGGTGAAACTATGGAAAATTATATGATTGAAATTGACAATGTCACCAAAAGATATATTCTCGGTCAGATTGGCGGAACCACCCTGCATGAGGAACTGCAGCGCAGACGAGCCAAAAGACGCGGAAAAGAAGACCCCACCAAAAAAATAGGTGCAAAGAGCTATGCCGACGGAGAAGAATTCTGGGCATTAAACGGGGTGTCGTTCAAGGTTAAAAAAGGCGAAAGGGTAGGTATTATAGGCCACAACGGTGCCGGTAAATCCACCCTCTTGAAATTGCTTTCAAGAGTTACTGCTCCCACATCCGGTGAAATCGACCTTGGCGGCAGAGTAACCTCAATGCTCGAGGTTGGAACGGGTTTTCACGGTGAGCTTACCGGCAGAGAAAACATCTATATGAACGGTGCCATTCTCGGAATGTCAAAAGCTGAAATTGACAAAAAGATGGATGATATAATTGAGTTTTCCGAATGCGGTCAGTTTATTGACACTCCCGTCAAAAGATATTCTTCGGGAATGTATGTTAAACTTGCTTTCTCCGTTGCAGCCCACCTTGATTCCGAAATCATGATTATGGATGAGGTTCTCGCCGTCGGTGATATGGCTTTTCAGCAGAAATGCCTTGACAAAATGAACGATGTTTCAAGAACCGAGGGCAGAACTATTCTATATGTTTCACATAATATGAATACCATCCGTCAGCTTTGTGACAGATGTGTGGTGCTCGACCATGGAAAAGTGATTTTTGACGGAGATGTTGAAGAAGCAATTGAACTTTATTTAAAGGATTCAAATCAGAAAAAGAGTCATAATGATTTTTCTGTTCGTGAAAATGACCCTTATATTACGGGTGATATAAAAATCAATTATATAGATATAATAACACCAAACAATTTAGTTCAAGTAGGAAATAAACTGGAATTTTCTATGAATTATACCTGCAACAAATACATAAGTAATTTAAGCTTTCGTATTATCGTTTCATATACCGATCGTACTGCTGTAGCGATGACATATTCAAAAGACGTTGAATGTATTGCCGAAAAAACATATGATACTGTTTTTTTGCTTGATACTTCACGTTTGGCTCCTGGAGATTATATTTTTCAAGTAGTAGCTTACCAACCAAACAATTTGGGGCAACAAATCAGACATGACTATATTCCGACAGCGGCTTTATTTTC
>JAZRWZ010000369.1:0-10194 GCA_045599985.1 Acutalibacteraceae bacterium
AAGAAATGCCGGTGTAAATCAGTTTTTTTCCGCCGGGGATATGGGGCAGGTTAAGGGTGGTTTCAATCACGCTGTCCAGGCCGCCGATGTGAGTAACAAGGATGGAAGGGGTAAGCAGACCGGCTTTCATCATGTCAATGCTTTCCTTCATGTCATCCGTATTGCCGCCGGAAGTGCCCACAATGTGGGTGGAGGCGTAATGTACATTGTAGAAATTGAAGGGAGCGCTGAACTGCTGGTCGGTGGGGCCTGCAAAGAAGTTCAGGCAGCCGTCCATGCCAAGCATTTTATCCGCTGTTTCGATTACGGAAGCAACGGGAGCAAACACAAATACATCATCAAAATCCCCGCCTGCAATATCTTTGAGGTATTCATCGGGATTTTCCATGTCTTTCGTGTTTACATAGGTTAACTTAATGCCGAATTTGGCGGCTTCGGCAGGCTCCAGTAATTTTTCTGCACGGGTCAAACGGGCTTCATCAATATCCGTCACCACAAGAACGGAGGGGCGGCGGGGGCAGTGGATGATGTAATCAATGGCTGCAAGGCCCATGGGGCCAACCCCTGCCAATATGGCCATTCTGCCGCCTTCCTTAATGCCCATTTCATGCTCATAGCAGCCGCGCTTTGTGTGGTAGCAGGCGTGAAATGCGCCGATAACGCAGGAGAGGGGCTCGGTCAATGACCCGCAGAAATAACTGCTGCCTTCATAGGGAAGCAGGCAATCCATCAGCATGACTTCCTCGGGCAGTATGATGTAGGTGGCGTCGCCGCCCACATATTGATAGGAGTAACCGGGAGCATCCAGCGAGCCTTTGTAATTTAATGCGGGCTGAATGACGAACATTTGCCCGGCCTTGTAGCGGTCGGCCCATTTGGCACCGACTTTTACCAGTTCTCCGCAAAATTCATGGCCGATCATGGCGGGCTTTTCGGCCACATCGTTATGCACGCGCTTGTGGTCTGTGCCCTGAATGGCGGCTTTGTAGGAGGACATGCAGATACTGTCGGAAACGATTTTTGCCAGAATCTCGTTATCCTTGATTTCAGGCAGTTCAAAACTTTGCAGTCTTAAATCATTTTTGCCGTGAATGCGAACGGCTGTGGTTTTCAATGGAATCACCTCAATAAATCTGATAGGGGAGCTCTCTTATTTTTATGCCTGCTTCTTGAAACGAAGCACATTCCAGGAAAGGGGCTTTAACATAAAAGTGCTTTCGGCTTTGCGGTCAAGCAGATGGGAAACGGGTTTAACGGGCTGAGATGCGGCGGTGTTGACGGTGTGCAGGCCGAAATTTGCCAGTTCAATGTGTTCAATGGGGACATAGCCTTCAAGGTTATTGACGGCAACGGAGAACAGATTGCTTTCTTCCATATCGCGGTTCACAACAAACACGGTAAGGGTTTCATCCTCCTCGTTTAAAACGCCGACGGCATCCGTATCACCCACATCGGCAAAGTCCTTGGTATCGTGGCGGGTGGTGGTGAAAATGCCGTTCAGAACCTGCCCGCGGCCGTATTTGGAGGCGTGGAGGAAAGGCCAGTAGATGGTCTGGGGCCAAGCGGCACCGTTATTCTCCGTCATGATGGGGGCAATAACGTTTACAAGCTGAGCCATACAACCGATTTTCACTCTGTCGGCGTGGCGAAGCATGGTAATCAGCATTAAGCCCACCACAAGGGAATCCTCAAAATTGTAAACATCCTCCAATATGTGAGGGGCCTCACACCATTTTTCAAACTTGGCGCCGTTGGAGTGGTACCACACATTCCATTCATCCAGTGAGAGATTCACGGTGTGGCGTGAGTGGCGCTTACCCTTTACATAATCGCAGATGTGAATCACGGTTTCTATGTAATTTTCGAGTTCCATGCTTCTGGCAAGGAAATTGGGCGTGTTGCCGTCCGCTCCGCTGAAATATTGGTGAAGGGATATGAAATCCGCATTGTCGTAGCAGCTTTCCAAAGCGGCAACCTCATAGTCGCCGAAGGTGCGCATGTGGCTGTTGGAGGAGCCGCAAAGCACAAGCTGAATGCTCGGGTCGGTCCATTTCATCAGTTTGGCGGCTTCTTCGGCGGTTCTGCCGTATTCAGCGGCATTTTTGTGGCCCATCTGCCAGTTGCCGTCCATCTCATTGCCAAGGCACCATAACTTAATATCGTGAGGCTCGTCATAGCCGTGGCTGCGGCGCAAATCGCTCCAATATGTCCCTTTGGGATGGTTGCAGTATTCCACCAGATTGCGCGCTTCTTCAGGGCCTCTTGTGCCCAGATTCACAGCCATCATGGGTGCCGCACCGGCTTTTTTACACCATTTTACAAATTCGTTGGTGCCGAAGGAGTTGGGCTCCGTTGTGCCCCATGCCAATTCCAGCCGACGGGGGCGCTCATTTACGGGGCCTACGCCGTCTTCCCAACGGTAACCGGAAACAAAGTTCCCCCCGGGGTAACGGACAACGGGCACATTGAGCTGACGAATCAAATCCAGAACATCCTGCCGGAATCCGTCCTCATCGGCAAGCGGGTGACCGGGTTCATAGATGCCGCCGTAAACGGCGCGGCCCAGGTGTTCAATGAAGGAGCCAAACAGACGATTGTCAACCTGACCGATGCGGTAATCTTTGCAAAAAGAAATGCCGGATTGTTTCATAAAACCGTCTCCTTATTCATATTGAATCAACTTTTGCGCATCGGCAAGGGAGGGAAAAAGGCCAATAGCCGTCATTGCATATAACACGGCACCGTAGGCTGCTTCCTCCTTGTGGGCGGGAATACGCAAAGGCATGCCGAACACTTCACTGATGATTTTTTGAAGAGCAAGGTTTTTGCGAAGGCCGTTGCCGGAGCCAACCACATAGTTGTGGCCGGATTCGCGGCAAGGCTGATACATTTCATAGAGTTCTTCCGTAATGCCGTACAGCACGCCGTAAATCAGGTGGCCGGGGGTGAAATTGTCCAAACCAAGATTCCGGATGAATCCGCGCAGGGTAGGGTCATCACGGGTGCCGATAAAGGCGGTATTCACGGCTAATCGGTTTTCGGGGGCGGGATTTTGCTCCAAGTAACGGTCGATAATCGGGTAAGCGGACGAAATATCATCACCGTTCAGATTTACGGCGGCACGGATGAACTGTTCCAAAGCCGCGAAAGCACGGCCGCCGCATAATGCGGAGCCTACACGGATAAAACTGCTTTCGTGGCAGGGGCGCAGCTCGGTTCCCTTCACTTCATCGGTATTGACCGTCTCAAAGGAAACCTGACTGCCGGTGCCCACATTCAGAAGAAGGGCTTTATCGGTATCGCTGACGGAGCCGATAAAACTGGCCTGATTATCGCCTATGGCAACGCACACGGGAATGGATTTGTATTGGCCCAGTACAACTGCCTTTGCCGTCACATCGGGCAGCAACGCATCATCCATGCCGGCTTTGACAACGGCCTCACGGTCAAAATCCATGGTTTCGGGATTGAATACGCCGAAACTTGCCGCATCGGAAGTGTGCATAACGGGGCGGGTAAGCCCGGACAGAACCATGGCCACATAGTCATGAATGGTGCAGACACAGGCGGCATCGGCGGGAACTGCAGCTTTGCAGGTGTGAACAAATAAGGTAGTCAGGCCAAAACCGCTTGCTGCCTTGTAACCCGTCATGCTTTCCAGCTTTTGCGCATAGCTTTGGCTTTCGTCATAGGGTTCATCACCGCTCATATCCTGCCAAGTGTAGAGAGGAGAAACGGGAACTCCGTTTTTGTTGAGATACACAATGCCGTGCATCTGCCCCGTAAGACCTATGGCAAGAATGGGGGCGAATTTTGTCATGAATTCATCCAGAAGAGATGAACATAGGGATAAAATTTTTTCGGGGCTCTGGCAGCGCTCATAGGATTCCCCGGCAACGGAGCAGTCGTTATTGAGTGTTTTTGCGTTTAATACCTTGCCTGTTTCGGAATCAACTGCCGTGGCACAAACAGAAGTTGTGCCGATATCAAGACCGATTACTGTCATTTTTTGTTCTCTCCCTTATACGCGGGTGGATTCCAGATCCAATCTCAAGATAATATCTTGCTGAATGTCGGGGGACAAATCAAGGAAGTTCACGAAGGTGCCGTGTATTCTCATGATGTAAACGCCGCTGGGTGCATATTTTTTAGGGTCTGCCAGCACCTTGCGAAGGGTATCGGGCGTGGTGACATTCACATACAGATAGAAAGGCGCAATCTCTTTGTTTGCGGGATTGAAGAACAGAGGAGTCATGATGCGATTGGCAAAATCCTCGCCTTTGCCTTCAAAATCTTCGGATTTGAAATATTTGGGGTCAATGCCAAGGTGGGAGGCATAGCCGCCGCCGAATTTGGCAAAGGGAAGCTTCATGTTGGAGAGCATACGGAATCCCAGACCGTTGGTAGCCTCGCCGTAAAGCGGGTCAACGCCGTAGTTCAGCTCCGTGCGGGCTTTTCTGCCGTCGGGGGTGGCACCAACCCAGTAGCCGTAAAGCAGATGGGTGGAGGGGGTGGACCAGTCGGCGCGGAAGGGATTGCCGAGGTAGTTCTTCTGTGATGCCACAATGTCGGAGATACGGTTGGCGATTTCGGCAGCCTCGGCATCCACAACGGGGGAGTTGTTGCCGAATTTGGGGCAGGCAAGCAGCCATGCGTGCAGCTCCTCATAGCCCACAAAATCGTTTTGCAAAGCGGCAATCAGATTGTCCGCATCCTCGGGACGCTCTGCCACAAGTTTATCAATGGCAATAAAGGAATCGGCCATGACGGAAAGGCCGTGAATCAGGCAGCCGCTGCCGTTGTAGCGGGAGCCCTGTGCCTCGGTGTCACGCATATCAATGCCGGTTTCTCTGCCGCCCATAAAGCAGGAAAGGAAGGGCGTGGGCAGGTTCCACAGTGCCTTGGAGGCACCGTTGCCGGCCTCAGCCATTTTTTCGGCAAAGAATTCGGCGTTCTCATAGAAATATTTTCGGATGTTTTTCAGAATCTCGAGTGTATCGGTCTCCTTGACTTGAGTGCCGATGTATTCGCCCGTAATCAGCGACTTTCCCTGATTCAGTGTCAATTCCAGAATCTTGGGCAGGTTGAACCAGCTGTTGGTGGTGTTGCCGGTATCGTTGCCCATAATCAAAGGCTCCTGGCAGCCTGCAACGCTGTAATCGGCTAAATCGCTTTTGGCAACGCCTCTTGCCTGCAGAATGGGGAAGATGGAGTCGTCATTGAAGAAGGAGGGAGTCAGCATGCCGGGTGTAAAGAGGAATTTGCCCAGCTCACGGTATAATTCCTTGGGCGTGCCCTTATGAAGCTTGACCGAAAGGATGGGCTGGGGCAGATTCATGTCATAGTAAGCATCGGCCAGAGCGTAGGAGGAGGGGCAGGTCAGGTCGTTGCCTTCGGCATCCCGACCGCCGATAAGCAGGCTTTGGGAAATGGCCCAGCTTCTGTCCGCTACATTGAAGAACACAAGAAAATGCTTGAAGAAGGCGGCTGCTTCCTCGCGGGATTCACCGCTCATCATACGGTAAGGCTCAAAAATACGGTCGGCATTGCCAACGGAGAAAGCAAAGGGGTTGGGAGCCTGCTCAAGGCACATGACCTGCCAGCAGAGCATGTAGGACTGAATGGCCTCATACAGACTTTCGGCAGGTTTGCCGGGAACCTTGCGCAGCGTTTCTGCCATAAAGTTGAGCTGTGCTTTTCTGCTGCCTTCGGCTTTTTCGGCCTTTTCGGCGCAGATGGCGGCATAACGATCTGCCAGAATAATAACCGTATCCAGTGTTACACAGAAAGCGCGAAGGTTATCTGCTTTTTTGGCATCGGGTTCCTTTGTGGCCTTTACAAACATTTCTTCCTTGATTGCCTTGATACCGTATTTGAGCACGGGACGAAAATCGGGAATCAGGTGGCCGGTTACCTGCTCCACAAAGAAAGCAACCTCTTTGGTATAGTCGTTGAATTCGTCATATACGGCGCAAAGCTCGCTGACATAGGAGCCTTTTTTCGTTTTCTCACGAAGGGAGTTAATGCGTTCTGCGGTGAATACTTCGTTGGGCTCAATGTCGTCAAAAACGGCGGTGGGGTCGCAGTAGCCGCTGAAGGTTTCAACCTGAAATGTGGGATTGATAAGGGCATAGCTTTTGGCAAAAGCATCCCTCTGTGTGCCCGCGAAAACGGCGTTATCACTGACGGAAAGAGGCAGAGCCTCCACAATGGCTTTGAGTTCCAGCGCGGCCTCCATCTCTTTGGATACACCCAATTTCTGCTCGGCGGTGGCAACAGCCGCTTCTCTGGCAAGGAACCAGCCGTCAAGTCGCTTGATGGCGCGCTCCTCTTTGAAAAGCGCCTTGGCCATGGCGGTAACGGATGCGTGAGTTTCATTGATAAACATATTGTTATCCCCCTTATGTATGAAGTGTTTTTAAACCGTTTTGATGAAAGATATCCGAGAACTCCCTTATCCTTTCGGGAGGAACTTTGGCTTCCTCGGTCATGGTGTAGGTATATCCGCAATGCTCATATTTATTTTTGCCGAACTCGTGATAGCGCAAAAATTCATACTGAACATTTTCGTTGCCGATTTCACGGAACAGAGCGGCAAATTGTGCGGCATCCTGAAGGGATGCATTAAATCCGCCGATGAGCGGAATGCGGACCAGTAATTGATTGCGCGAGGCGCAGGCGGCTTTTATGTTTTGCAGAATGTTGTCATTGGGCAAACCGCAAACAGATTTATGTTTTGCGGAATCATAATGCTTGCAATCCATAATGAGGTAATCTATCAGCGGGAAGAGGTCGGGCAAATCCGGGTGGGTACCGTTACATTCCACAGCGGTGTGAATGCCTTCGGCTTTCAGCTCCGAAAGCAGTTCTTTCAAGGCATCAAATTGAACTGTGGGTTCACCGCCTGATATTGTTACACCGCCGCCGTCGAAAAACATCATTTTGCAGGTGACACAGTAGGCGACAATATCGCTGACTTCTTCTTCCGTGCAGCTTAATTTGAGTCCGCTGGCGGGAATCCCGGTGCATGGCATGGAACAGCCTCTGCACAGTTCCCGGTTCAGAACGCCATCGGCAAAGGCTCCCTTGGGGCAGAATGAACCGTTTGTTTTATCGGTGGTCATAAGCACTCCGTTGGGGTTTAATCCCTCGGGGTTGGCGCACCATGGGCATTTCAGGTTGCAGCCCTGTAAGTGAATGACCAAACGGTTTCCGGGCCCGTCCTGGGAAAAATTGAAACCTTTCTGGAAATATTTGAGTTTCATTGTGCTTCCTCTTCAGAACGAATGTTATTTGAATAGATGAATTCCTGCAGATGTGCGGCATTCTTTTCAACATCCAGCTCCACTACGGACTGGCTGCCCTTTGTGCCGTTCCACGACAGTTCATCGGTGGGAATACGGGTGGATTGTATTTTATAAATCAGAGCGGAAAATCCCCCTCTGAAAAACAGGCAGGTTAACTTGAAGGCACCCATATCCGTTTCCACCATGGGCAGCACCTTGTGCATGGCCTCAAGAAGATTAAACACTCCCGTGCCCTTTGCCTGTTTGATGAGAGCTTTGATTACTTTTCGCTGACGGAAGGTGCGCATGTGGTCGGAGTCCAGCTTGCGTATGCGGCAGTATACCAGTGCTTCGGCGCCGTTGAGGTGCACATTACTTCCGCTTTCTACCGTGTGCCTTGTGGTGCGGTTGATAAAATCGGCTTCTTTCTTTGTTACCTCAACATCTATTCCGCCGATGGTATCAATAATATCGGTGAACATGGTGAAGTTCACAAGCACATAGTCCTCAATATCCACGCCGAAGTTATATTCGATGGTGTCCACTACAAGCTGCGGCCCTCCGTGGGAGCAGGCGGCGTTCAGCTTGGCATACTTATAGCCCGGGATTTCGAGCCAACTGTCACGCATAAAAGAAACAAGTTTTATCTTGGAGTGAACGGAATCAATGGAAACCAGCATCATGGAGTCGGAACGAAGGGATTGACTGCTGTCTGTGCCGTCAACACCAATCAGCAGGATGTTCCGCACAAGGGGATGAGAAATCAGGTTTGCGCTGTTTACGAATTCGTTTCGTTTCAGCTTTGTTTTTGTGTACCCGGCTGTGGCTGCCGTCATAAAAACGCCGATGAAAGAAAGACAGAAAATAACGAGCAATACTTTGGCTATAGTGCGTACTTTGCTCCTTTTTCGTTTAGTTTTCGGCTTTTGCTTTTCTTTTTCTTCTTCGGGAAGAAGTATCGGTATTTCGTAATCAACGTGGTCCGGCTCGCGGTTTCTTTTTTGCTTGCCGCGGTAGGGGGCGTATTTTTTCTTTCGCCGGGATTTGCCCGTGTAGGGGGCATAGGTTTCATCCTGAACGGAATCGGGATAAGACACGGTATTTTGCACAGGATTTATGCTGAAATCGGGGATATCAATATTTTTCTTGCTGTCGGAGTCGTCAAAGGGAAGCTCCTGAAAAGAAGGCATATCATAAGAGTTCTGCTCATTGGAATTCTTTTTATTCCGCTTGTTGAAATATATGTCATCCATCAGGTTTCACCTCCGAGTTTATAATCTACTACATTTTACAGCATTCCCTTTCACTATACAAGTATTTAAACTAAAATAAAATACGAATTACATTGAAATAACATTTGACATCGGTGGTGGGATGATTTAAAATAATGGGGCGTGAGTGGGATGGGCAGTCGCAGGCGGCAACTATGCCGCGTGAGGAAAGTCCGAGCTTCACAGAGCAGGGTAACGGCTAACGGCCGCCGAGGGTGACCTTAGGGAAAGTGCAACAGAAAATTACCGCCTGATTTTTCAGGTAAGGGTGGAAAGGTGAGGCAAGAGCTCACCGGCGTGCAGGAGACTGCACGGCCGTGTAAACCCTACCCGAAGCAACACCGACGGGAGGCGGGCATTTATGCCCCGCGTTTGCTCGACGATACTCCGACGGGTGGCTAAAGCTTTGCAGCAATGTAAAGCGTAGAAAGATGATTGCCTTAAACGACAAAACTCGGCTTACAGTCCCTCTCACGCTATTTTTATGTGGGTAAAAATGAGATGAATGAGGCAGAGGAAAGACTCGACGGTGTCGTAGAGTCCATTATCTATCAGAATACCGAAAACGGATACACCGTGCTGGAAATCGAAACCGGCGACGGTGATATTTTTACTGCCGTCGGCTCCCTTTCATCCCTTGTTGTGGGTGAACGGGTATCCATGACAGGCAGTTGGACTACCAACAAAACCTTCGGCCGTCAGTTCCGTGCAGAAACCGTCACAAGAGAACTGCCCAAAACCGCTGCCGACCAATATAATTACCTTGCCTCCGGTGCCATCAAGGGTGTTCGGGAAGGCATTGCCCGCAGGCTGATAGAAGCCTTCGGTGAAGATACTTTTGATGTGATTGAGAATGACCCCATGCGCATGGCTTCCATCAAAGGCATCTCGTTTGACCGGGCCAAGGAGATTTCGGAAGCCTTTAAGAAGACATTTGCCGTTCGTGAAATTCTGATTGCTCTCGAAAAATACGGTATGAGCCCTTCGGAATGTCTGAAGTTATACGCCGCTTACGGTCCCAAGGCTGTGCAGACCATGGAACGGAATCCCTATGTGATTTGCAGGGAGGATGTAGGTTCCTCTTTTGAAAGAGCGGAAGCGGTGGCACAACTGTTGCCTTCGGCACCGGATGAATCCTACCGTATTGAGGCGGGAATCATTCATGTTATTACGCACAACACCTATAACGGCCATACCTGCCTGCCCAGAGAAAAGTTGTATGACCCTTGCCGTGAATTATTGCAAAAAGACAGGGAAGTTCTTGACGATGCGATAGAATCCCTGATTAAAACCCGTCAGATTGTGTGCGAAACCGTCTATGGGCGTGAATTTATATTTTTGTGGGATATGTACCAGGCGGAGATGTCGGCGGCAAAGCAGCTGCTGTTTATGAAACACTTCCCGCCTGCCGGCAGTAAGGTGACGGATGCCGATATTCAGCGCGCCGAAGTGATCGGTGGGCTTTGCTATAACGAAACGCAAAAAACAGCCATTCGCACTGCGGTAGAACGAGGATTGCTAATACTCACCGGAGGCCCCGGTACCGGCAAAACCACTACGCTGCGCGCAATATTAAATTTGTTTGAGAATGCCGGGCTGGATGTGGCTTTGGCTGCTCCTACCGGGCGTGCTGCCAA
>JAZRWZ010000370.1:0-8068 GCA_045599985.1 Acutalibacteraceae bacterium
TTATGGATGGCGAAAAAAACAAAATTTATGTTTACAGCGGCGAATATCACGAAACCGTAACGGTCAGAAAAAGCGGTATTACACTGGAGGGCGGCTTCAATACGGTGATCACCGGCGCAGATGAGACGGAGGGCGAATGGGAGAAATATGCGGGCCACATTTATCGCATTCCTCTTGAGAACCGCCCCGAAAGCGTTTTTGCCGACGGGGAGCAGATGATGATTGCCCGCTGGCCCAACACTTCCCATAACAATCTTTGTGCCATGAAACGTGCCAAAAGCGACGAGGGCACGGGCATGAAAATTCTTGTTGACAGTGCACTACCGAACAATATTGATTTCACCGGCGGTAAGCTGACGATATGGAACGGCTCCGGCTGGATTACCTGCTTCCGAGAGATTTCCGCCTGCGAAAAAGGGAAAAGCATTTCGTGGGATGAACCGATAAAATCATATACCGAGGATAACCTTGAGGGCTTTGACTGTTATGTGCCGCAGAAAAACAACTGGTACTATGTCAGCGATTTACTGCCGCTTCTTGATTATCCCGGGGAGTGGTACTACGACGAGGGGGAAAAAATGCTGTATTTCTATGCTCCCGATGGCAGAATTCCCTCAAAAAGCGATGTGAGAATCAAAACAAGAGCCTCGGGCATCGTGTTGGAGAACGCCGAAAATGTAACGGTAAAAAATATCAATCTTTTCGGCTGCGGTGTTGCCTGCGGCGGCAATAACTGTGTTTTTGACGGCGTGAATGTTCGGTGTGCCGAGTATTTCATTGATTCCGATATGTTCGACTCCTACCGCCACCGCAATAATCGTATCACCGGCAGCGGCAATGTGTGGAAAAACAGCGAGATATGTGACACCTGGGGCGATGGAATCAATATTACCGGCAGCGGCAACACCGTTGAAAACTGCCATATCCATAATGTGGATTACGCGGGCACCGTGTTCGGCTGCCTGAATATCACGGGAAGCGACAATACGGTGAAAAACTGCACCCTCCACGACACGGGAATGTATAATGTGCTTCATACGGGAGCAAAGCGGCTGAAAATACTGGGCTGCGACACCTATCATTCGGCTCTGCTTGCCGATGATTGCGGCTCTATTTACGGCTGGGGCACCGAAAGCGAGGGCTCGGAGTTTGCTTATAACTATGTTCACGACAACAGTGAGTCCGGTATATATATTGACAATAACTGCTCCGGCTATTATGTTCACGACAACCTGATTACCGGCAACGGTATCGGTATTACCATGAACAGCCACTTTTCCGACTGCGTTGTTGAAAATAATATCTTCCTGAAAAATGACAGACTCAACAGCACTTATTATTATGAGGTTGACGGGCCGTCCATGGCAGGCAGCGTCATAAGAAACAATGTTTATATGGGTGAATGGAAGGTTGTTGAGGGAGAAAATGCGCCGGAAATGAGCGGAAACCGTCAGGTCAGATCCGCCGTCGGCGTGAAGCTCCCGGACAGGGAATACGGCTGTGACCTGATAAAATAAGAGGAACGGTTTGTTATTTGAGTGGCGAGCCGCAGCACTTTTTCATAGCAATAACCTTTGTCGGAATACACGGAATTTGATTGAATTGAATATCAATCATTTACGGGCTTCGCTCTTTTGCAGAGTGAAGCCCGTTTTTGCTCATATGAGGTTGGTTCTTGGATATTATTCGTGGATGAGGGGTAAAACCATAGCTTAACGATGTTTCATCCGGTCAGAAATATAAGAACCAATCTGCGGCAGAATCTTATATTTCTCCGGATTTACAGTAACTATTCATTCACAAATGCCAGCCGGAAGCCTCTGCTTAAAAGAAAATCACAGGCATCGGCCACCCGTTCTCCGGCATAGTCGGCGGCAATGTGGCTGTCAAAGCCCACCGACAAAGCGGCACCGCTTTCCAGTACGATTTGCTGCTGCTCCTTTGAAGCGAAGAATTCCGCCACATAGCCGTGCTCCCGGTAGCCGTGGGTGCTGTCAAAGCTCACATTCATCTCCCAGAAGATGTCTTCGGCCTTCAGGCGGGCGAAAAACTCCCGGGGGTTGATGCCCCTTGCCCTGCAGTAGCCGAACAGGTCGGTGTGGGCAATGCCCCTGCGGGTGTGAAATTGATTGAGAAAGCCCCACAGGTCATCCTTGGCAACGCTGTCTTCAAGGTCAATATGCTCTATCAGAGCGTAATCGAATCTGTCAATCTCTGCCGGGTCATCAATATCGTAACGCGCCGATACGGTGGGTATTTCAATGCCGCGCAGGATTCGGATTCTGCCGGCGTATTTTTCCGCAAGGGCCGTCTGCAGGGCAAAATACTCCTTTTTTCCGCTGCCTACGCCGTAGCTGTGGTCGCAAATGCCCAGTATATCAATGCCCTGTGAAATGGCTTTTTCAATCAGCACATCCGGCTCATCCCTGCCGCAGCGGCTGATGTTTGTGTGGGAGTGCAGGTCGCACACGGTTTTGCACTTTTCCGTTTCAAGCCAATTTATGCTTTCGGTGTATCTGCCGCCTCTGATTTCAAGGATGATGGGGGCGGTACGGATTTGTCCGGCCTGAAGGGCGCCGAAAAATGAGGCAAGGGAAATCAGCTTGCCGTAGGGCTCCGTCAGGGGGCGGTGGTTTTCGAATTTTCCGCCTTCATCGGTCACCTGATGAATGTGGCAGCCGACGGCGTGTTTTCCCACCTCTGCATACCAGGCGCCCGGGGTGTATGTTTGGCTGAAGGGGGCGTTGTTCCTTGCGTGGCCTATGTCAAGGTTGATTCCCACGGGGTTATGAACCGTGTTTTTCACATCGGTCATGAAGGCCAGCACCTCCGGGGGCGTGTAGCCGAAGCGCCTGCTCTCATCGGGCTTTTCTGTGCCGGTCATGTGCATATTCTCAATGCCTATTACCGTGTTTTCAGGCAGCTTTGCCGCCATATCGCTTACAAAACGCAGAATAAGCTCCCGGTATACGGGGTATTCCGAAACGGTGCATTTTGGCACATGCAGGGTGATTCTGTCCGCACCCGTCAGCCCCACAAGGGCGGCAAACGCCTCCCATGAGGCGGGGTCGGCAACGGTTCCGTCACTGATTCTGATATCGGGGGCGTGAACGGAAAGGCCTTTGCCTCCCTTGCCCCTCCACAGCCCGATTTCGTTTTTGAGTGCCTCACGGTCCACGCCGGGGCAGAGGTTATGAAGTTCAAGATATTTTACACCGTGCTGTGCGGCGTAGGGGATATCCCGCAGCGGCTCAAAACAGGAAATACCGATGTTCTCGAAAAATGCCTTGGGAATGGGGCAATAAAAGCTGTCAAAGGTTATGCGGCCGCTTTCCGTGTCAAAATAAGTGATGCGGGGGCTTGAACCGATGGCTTTATCCGGGTCGGCGGCAGGCAGAGAAACATCCCTGCCCCGGATTTCGTATTTGTGCAGGTGTGCGCTGAATACATAGGCCTCGGGGTGGGCTTTTCTCCATTTTTCAAACCGTTCACGGCAGGGGGAAAGCAGGCAGCGGGGCGGATGATGTATGAACACGGCGGTAATATTCTCCGCTGCTTCAAGGGCGGCCATATCCTCATTGCAGAGCGTTCTGTCACCGTCCCGGAGCATGAAAATGCCCTTTTCCCGGATGGGGGACTGCAGGGCAAGTATTTCCCGTGATGTTTCCGTTGTGCGCAGGTCGGAGTTGCCCGCAATAATGCCGAAGGGTATGCCGCAGGCCTCCGTTTTTTCCACAAAGAAACGGGCGGCATCCATGTTGCCGTCTGCGGTAAAATCCCCTGCGCAGAGGAGTAATTCCGCCTTCTTTTTCACTGCTTCACCGCAAAAATAATCCAGCGCCGTGTACTGCACCGCCTCGTTTATATAGGGCAGATGCAGGTCGGCCATGATACAGATTTTCATGCCAACACCTCGGGTAGATTATATCAGCCCCCTGCTGTGGGGTCAAGGCAAAAAAGATGCCGCCAAAACCATATTGTGTTCAAATCCCTTTTGCCTTACCTTGCCCGCATTATCGAAGCAGGTAAAAAGGACGGGCTTTTCATGATAAAGCACACCGATGGCAATATTATGCCCATTATTGACCGCCTTGTGGAATGCGGCCCCCATGCGCTCCACTCGCTGGACCCCATGGCCGGTGTGGATATCCGGGAGGTAAAACGGCTTTACGGCAGCAGGGTTGCCCTGTGCGGCAATGTGCACTGTGCCGCATTGCAGACGGGCACCGATGAGCAGGTCAGAAAAAGCGCGGAACACTGCCTGAAATACGGCGGCGAAGGCGGAGGATACATTTTTGCCACCAGCAACATTCCTTTCAAGGGCATGCCCCCCGAAAGATACAGAATGATACTGGATATCTGGAAATCCATGCGAAAATACCGATAGAAGAAAAAAGGCTTGTACGGGAAACCCCTTACAAACCTTTTTTTCATCCCGGTTCAACCCGGGCCTATTATCATTTTACCGTAATTCTGCCTTCCGTCGAGCGGTAGCTGTCGGGAATTCTGCCTCCCGGAACCGAAACGATATAGCTCATCAGCACTTCGTTATCAAGCACACCCTCCGAGGACAGTATTTTTGCCCCGTTAAAGGCCGTGTGCCCGTCGCCGTTATTTACAAGCAGATATTCACTGCCTGCAACGGTATAGGTTTTGTTCATATCAAGGGGAACATATCCGCCGTTTTCAAGCACCAGAATATCCTTGACTCTTCTTTCACCTTCAAAGCCCGCGCATATATTCATGTCATCGAGTATGGCGGGGGAAGGGACGGATGTATCAACGGTGTATTTCAGCCCGGAAACCTGCAGAAAGCCGCCGTTTTCGCCTTTTGTATAGTCACTTTCGGTTAATCTGCTGCCCCATTCAAGGGCATCCGCAATCTGCCTGCCGGTGGCTTCCACAGTGCACATGGTGTTGTTGAAGGGGTGAACGGCAATAATATCCCCCTTGGTGATGTCGCCCGCATGCAGGGCGGCGCGGACACCTCCGCCGTTGCACAGGCCGATATCCGCACCCAGCACGGCACGGCAGGCATCTGCGCACAGGTTACCCATGGGAGTTTCGCGGTTTCGCACCATTCGGATTCCGCCGGCGTCTGCAATGGGAATTTCAAAATCGGAGTAACCGGCAACCGTGAGAAGCTCTTTGGCGTACTGTTCCCTGATTTCACCGATACAGGCGGCGATATCCGCATCCTTTTCGCAGTAATCGGAAACAAGGGAGGCGGTCATGCTGCCGTCGGCTTCTATCACAAGGCGGCCGATTGCTTGCAGCTTTGTGCCCGTGGAGGAAAGGATCACTTCCTCGCCCTTGCGGTTTTTAACGGTTTGGCTTTCTATCACATGATGGGCGTGCCCGTCCAGCACCGCATCAATGCCCACCGTGTTTTCAATCAGGTCAACCGATGAGCAGGGGTAACTGTCATCCATATCACCCATGTGGCTGAGAATAACCACATAGTCCGCCCCGTGTACTCTTGCTTTTATGACATTTTTCTGTACGGATTCATAAAGATTTTCCGTAAATCCGTAAACAAAATTGCCGTTTCCATCCTGAAAAACAGCGGGGGTGGAGGTGGTTATGCTGGAGGGGGTGGTAACGCCGATGAAGCCCACCTGAACATTGCCGTAATCCACCACCTTGTATTCCACAAGGTCATCCAGCAGGTTTTCTCCCGTGCCCGAATAGGTGACATTGCAGTCAAGAAAATCAAAATCCGCCATGCCCATGAGTTTTTTGAGTTGAGGCATGCCGTAGTCGAATTCGTGATTGCCGAGGGTCACCATATCATACCCGACCCGGTTCATGATGCTGATAATATATTCACCCGACGAAACCGAGCCGACTGTATCCCCCTGCACAAAGTCGCCGCAGTCAACAAGGGTAACATTCTCATATTTTTCACCGATTTCCTTTTTGTAAGCGGCAAGGCCGGCATACCCGATATTCTCCTCTATGCCGCAGTGAACGTCATTGGTATAAAGAATAACCACATCACTGCGCCCGAACAGCCCCTCTATGCCGGAAAAGAGGGAGGTGAGAAACAGAATGAACGATATAAAAAACGATAAGATTTTTGTCATGGCTTACCTCCGTTTTTTACTGTTGATGCTTCACAATCAATCCATATCGTTAATCCACGAAATAATGCCTACCTCTTCCGGGGGGATGATGAGGCCGGTTCCGGTTTCGGTTACCAGATTCGGGTAGGGGGAGCCGTCTGCCATGGTCAGCTCATGGCCCACAACAGGCGCAAGGTTATGGCTGACAAAGGGCTTCTCCCCGTCGGGGTACACCACACCGCCGCTGAATGTGGAAAAACGGCATTTGTCGGGATTCGTGTTAAGTGCTTTGATGTTATTCCAGACGGGCCGCTGCATAATCCGGTAATTGACTAAAAAGTCATCTTTTGTGCCAATCATCCAGATGGGAACATTTTTTGCCTTTTCTACATCGGCACGGGTAACAAACTTTGCGGCGGAAAGAATCACCGCACCGGCCCAGAAATCGGGGTAGGCGGTCAGCATGTTCCAGATCATTGCTCCCCCTGCGGAGCTGCCCAGAATGTAAATCTGATTGGGGTCAACATTCGGGTTTTCCCGGATGAATTCATCAATTAGCGCCTTGAGGCATCCTACCTTACCCTTGCTCCAGGTGCTCCAGATACCGTCCGTGGCGGAGCGGGGAACCATCAGGAAACAGCCGCCCTCTTCAAATTTTGCCTGAAGGCTGTCCTCAATAAAATACGGCATATAGCTTGTTCTCACATGTGTGCCGGGGCCTGCAAGCCCGTAGAACATGCCGTGGATATAAATGAGCAGGGGATATTTCTGAGTGTCATCCTCCCCCTTAACGGGTGAATAATACAGGTAATCCATTTTGCGGGCGGCTTTATCGGTTGAAAAGCCGGTTTTCATCATGCTGCGGTATTCATCAAGACTCTGAGCGGCAAAGGCGGAAAGAGTCAGGGACACAATCAACAATACCGCAATGATTCCGGAAAGTATTCTTTTCATGCTGTATCATACCTCTTGTTATTTTTTCTATATTATAGATGGGACGGAAAGGGAAGTCAACACCGGTATCGGCAGAAAACCTTGAAACGGGAATAAAGGTTTGCTATAATGGTGCTGTGATAAAAAACTGTTTGGGAGGTTCTTTATGCTAACTAAATTTCTGAGCCTTTTGCTTTCAATATTATCTGTGCTGACCTTTGACCCGCTGTCAAAGTATGACTATTCCGACAAATTGGGCAATGCGGACTACACCGGCCTTAAGGAGTACTATGCCGATTATTTTGATATCGGCGCCGCGGTAGGGGGCTGGCACTGCAAAAACGGGGATTACGCCGCTTTTATCAGGAAAAACTACTCCTCCCTCACCGCCGAAAACGCCTTTAAACAGCCCGCAATCAACCCCTCCGAGGGCGTCTGGAATTTTGCCGAGGCCGATACCATTGCCGACTTCTGCCGTGAAAACGGGCTCAAGCTGCGGGGTCACTGCCTTGTCTGGGGCGGGTTGGGCAGCTGGATGTCCAGAAACAGCGACGGCAGCCTTGTGAGCAAAGAGGTTTATTACGAAAGGCTCCGCAATTATTTATCCGTGATTATGCCCCGGTACAGCGATATCGTCAGCGTTTGGGATGTTGTGAACGAACCCTTCGGTTATGACCGGAAGGACGGCGAATTCAAGGATAATGATCTTTACCGCATCTGCGGCGAGGAATACATCACAAAGGCGTTTGAAATTGCCCATGAGGTTGACCCCTCGGCAAAACTCTGCCTGAACGAGTGCAAGGTAGTCAACAACAACACAAAGCAGAAATATCTGCTTAAATACCTTGAAAAGTGGCTTGATGAGGGCGTTCCGATTCATGCCGTGGGCATTCAGGGGCACTGGAGTACATTTGAAATCAACGAATCCCCCAGAAGACTTCAGAAGGTGATTGATAAGCTTTACAAGCTGGGCGTGGACATTCAGGTGACCGAGGTTGATATGGAGGTTACCGCCGACAAAAGCGAAATGTTTGATGTTGTGCCCAAAAATGCGGAGCTGCTTCAATCCA
>JAZRWZ010000371.1:0-3322 GCA_045599985.1 Acutalibacteraceae bacterium
CCCCTACGGTAAAATATTCTGAAAACCGAAAACCGAAAACTTATCACAGGCTGACCAAAAGCAATCCGCCGATGCACACAACGATGCCCGCAATCTGCCGCAAACCGATGTGTTCCTTGTAGAGCAAAGCGCCCACAATCACCAGCACAACCGCCAGGGCGATGTTGGCCACCAGCGGCGCAAGGCTCACCTTCCACCCGGCGCGGTAGGCCAGCACATAGCCCAGCTCCAGCCCGATAATCACCACGCCCAGCACAAAGGTGGCCCAGTTGAGCTTGCCGAATTCCCCGGCTACCCGGCCCCGGGTATTCACCAAAAAGATGATGAAGCAAGCCACCGCCGACACCCCGTAGGTGCAGGCAAGCCCCAAAAAGGCATTGCTGTTGGCGGGCACGGATTTGGTGGCGATATTATAAAATACATTAGATACAACGATTAAGGCGATGGGCCATATCATAGTTAACATTTTTTTATTCCCCTGTTTTGTCATTTGGCAAGCACCCTGTAAATCCCTTCTGCCACGCCGCCGAGGGCGGCAGGGCCCGTTACCACAGTGCTCATGGCCTTGATTTGCGGATGACCGTCTCCCATGGCAACGCTGATGCCGCAGGCACGGAGCATATCCGCATCGTTCATGCTGTCCCCCATGGCAACACTGCGGGCCGGGGGAATATCAAACATTTTCAATACTGCCGCAATGCCCGTGGCCTTGGTGTGGCCCAGCACCGCAAACTCGGCATAGTTCCCGTGCTGAAAGAACATATACCGCTCAGTCAGCCACCCGGCGGTTTTCTCATCCACCGTGCCGGGAATGTAGGCCTTGGCAATGTTGGTGCGCTCCATGTGGCGGTGTAAATCCCCGGGACTGCCCACGGTGAGGGCCGCCTCCTTCTCGTAAAGGGGGGAATACAATGCTCCCTCCTCGCACTCCAGCACCACGGGGTAACCCGCCTGCTGCAGGGCGGAAAGGGTCTGCCACAGGGGCCCCTCCTCAAAGGCGGCACAAATCTGCCTTTCCCCGTGCACAATAATGCTGCACCCGATGGAGGAAATCACGCCGTCCGTTTTCAGTTTTTTTACTTTTTCGGGAATAATGCCGTAACTGCGGGCGGTATTGATGAATACCAGATGCCCCGCCTGCCTCGCCTCCCGAATGGCGGTTCTGTTTTTGCGGCAGATGATGCCGTGATTGTAAAGCGTGCCGTCAATATCCAGAAAAAAGGCGTACTGCCCTGCCTCTGCGGCTGTTTTCAGTTCCATTTATTCTTCCTCCCGGGGCAGGTTCATCGCCATGCGCACCATTTTTTCAAAAGATTCCGCAAACCGCCGGTCATCCTCCGCCGTGCGTTTGCGGGGCCCTTTCAAATGATTCTTACTGCTTGCCATGCGGGCCTTTTTGGCAGCATACCGCTCCCTTTGGCAAAAGAGATTCGAACCCGATATGGTTTTGGCGGCATCTTTTTTTCTCCATGGCATCATACCATAAAATCCCCGGCGATTCAATGTGCAAGTTTGGCACCTCTGTCCCTTGCGCCGCCGATTAACCCGTGTTATAATGACCGGGTCGTATATATTGGCTTTTTTGCGGGATGAAAAATAACGGGGTATCGTCGCCCGGTTTATCATCACCGCTTCACTTTACCGGAGGGCGGCCCCGTATCTGCCCCTTCGGCCCCCAGGGAGATGACCGTTTTGGTTACGGATTTAACGCAGGGCAAGCCCATCAAGCGGATTCTGGGCTTTTGTCTGCCCCTGATGGCAGGGCAGCTTTTTCAGCAATTCTACAACATGGTGGACAGCATCATTGTGGGCCGCTTCGCGGGCACCCTTGAATTGTCGGCAGTAGGCTCCACCGGCTCCCTCACCTTTTTGGTGGTGGGCTTTGTCATCGGCCTTTGCACGGGCTTTTCCATTCCCGTTTCCCACGCCTTCGGCGAGCAGAATATGCAAAAAATGCGCCGCTTCTTCATCAATTCCGTTTACCTGACGGTGGGTGTTGCGGCCATTCTCACCACCGTGACCCTGCTGCTCACCAATCAGGTGTTAACCGTTATGAACACCCCCGATGAGATTTTCGGACTGGCTCACGATTACATCTATACCATCTTCGCCGGGCTCACGGCTACCCTGTTCTATAATCTGTTTGCCGCCGTGATGCGTGCTTTGGGCGACAGCCGCACACCCCTGTATCTGCTGATTTTCAGTTCCATTCTCAACATCGGGCTGGATTTGTTCTTTGTGATTCGCCTTGGCATGGCCGTAAAGGGTGTGGCTATTGCCACCGTGATTGCGCAGGCTGCCTCCGCCGTGCTGGGGCTTGTGATGATATTAAAGAAATTCCCCCTGCTTCGCCTGCACCGGGAGGATTTTGCCCCCTCCTTAAAGATGTGCGGCACCCTGCTTTATAACGGAATTCCCATGGCCCTGCAGGTTTCGGTCACCGCCGTGGGCTCCATCATCCTGCAAAGCGCGGTGAATCAGCTTGGGGCCGACGTGATTGCGGGCATGGCCGTTGCCACCAAAATCCAGCTGATGCTGGTGCTGCCCAGCGAAACCATCGGCATTACCATGGCCACCTACTGCGGGCAGAATCTGGGTGCCCGCCGCCTTGACCGCATCAAAGACGGCATGCGCAAAAGCATTCTTATCGGCATGGTGTACTGCGTTATCTCCATTACGGTGGCCCGCACCTTGGGCCGCACCCTTGCCCTGCTGTTTGTTACCGGGGACCAGACCGCCGTTATCGACTGCGTGCAGCAGTTCCTCAACGCCTGCTCCTGGTTCTACCCCACTTTGGCGGTGCTTTTCATTGTGCGCAACGCCATTCAGGGCCTGGGTTACAGCATCCCCGCCATGCTGGCAGGCTTTTTCGAGCTGATGGCCCGTGCCGTTATGGGCCTTGTGGTGATTCCGATTTACGGCTACACCGCCGTGTGCTACACCAACCCCATGGCATGGATTGCCGCCGATTGCCTTGTGATTCCCGTGTATTTTATCGTGTTCCGGTTGATTAAGAAGCGAATGAATATAGAGGAATAAGTTTTCTGACGGTTAGAAACCGAAAACTGAAAAAAGGGGCTGTCGCAAATTGAGAAAATCAATGTGCGGCAGCCCTTTTGAATTACGAAATAGACAAGAAAAGAAAAATCCGACCTTGACAGTCGGAAAATAGCAACATTTAACTTGAGGTCGATGAAAATCGGCCTCTTTTTGTTTTAGATGTTCACTTTTTTCTTGCGTTATGCCGGTTTCAAATCAAACAAAGATTTGCCAAAGCGTTTGCTTTCAATCCTATTGCACAATTTTACAACATTAAACGCAA
>JAZRWZ010000372.1:0-1999 GCA_045599985.1 Acutalibacteraceae bacterium
TGCCGGGGGCATCCTTTTCCGGCTGCCCTGCCGTGGCGTTTTCCGCCCTTTTGCGGTAGGCCTGCAGGGGATTGAGCAAAAGCATAAGTTGGTCGGTATTCATCCCATCCCTCCCGTTTTTCCAAGCAGAGGCAGAATGTCCATCAGCTTCATGATTTGGGCGGCCTCATCTGCTTTTTTGCGCCGCTTTTCCCTCAGCAGAGGGTTCAGGGCGGCAATCAGCTCACTGCGGGGGTCACGGCGGTTCATGGCGTTCATCACCGCGGTGATTTTGCCAAGCAGCTCGGCGTTATTCAGTAAATCACCCAAATCCGGCATGCCGCTGCCTGCTGTTTCCTCCCCCGCCGGGGCGCTGTCAAACAGCCCTGCCGCCGCCTGCCGCAGATTCTCCATATCCTCTTCACTCAACTGTGACAGAATGTCGCCGATATCCATCTTCTCACCTGCTGATTTTTTTCAGAAGCGCCTGTGCCTGTTCGGATTTCAAAAGCGCCTCCAGCTGCTGTTTGTCTTTCAGAATTTCCGTTACCTGTGCCTTCTTCTCTCCGGGCAATTCATCCAGCACCGCCCGTGCCGTGCTTTCGGAGGCTTCACGGTTCTGCCCGCTTTTCAGGGCATTCATCAGTCGGAGCAGTTTCTCTGCCGATAATTCGCTGCCGTTTATTGCAATCACGCTCCTTTCCTTATATAATATATGAATCACAGCCGCAATGTATGACGAGGTGACACTATGCGTATTCTGGTATTTACGGATTCCCACGGAAGAACGGATTATCTGGAGCTGGCTCTGCTCATGCACCCGGAGGCCGACCTGATTGTGCATCTGGGGGATTACGAGCGGGATATGGAAGACATGAGCGTGTTTACCGGGGGCAAAAGGGTTGTGCGCGTGTGCGGCAACTGCGATTACGCCTCCGCCCTGCCCGCCAATGAGCTGCTCACCTGCGGCGGCAAGCGGATTCTCTGCACCCACGGGCACATGGAATATGTCAAGCACGGGGAGGAGGCGCTGATTGCCAAGGCCGCGGATGTTCGGGCCGATATTGTATTATACGGCCACACCCATCAGTGTGTGAATCGGTATGAGGACGGATTGTATATTTTTAATCCCGGCGCCATGTGTGACAGATGCTTCGGCGTGGTGGATATCACCCCCGGCGGCATCATCTGCATCCCCATGGAAGTGTAATATTGTGAAAGAATAAGCATATACTTCACTGAATACAAAAGGCGGTGAAATATATGTTTATTTTTTCTGTGCGGGCAAACAAGGGCAAGGTATTGGCATTGGGGTGCGTGCTTCTGGCGGCGGTCATGCTGGCGGTTTATGCGGTGAACCGGAAGGGGCAGCCTGCGGCGGCGGATTCCGTCATCAATTACAAAGCCTCCACGGCATCGGAGCGGCTGGCGTTTATCTCACAGTTCGGCTGGGAGGTGGAGGAGGACCCTGCCGAGGTGGCAGAGGTCGTGATTCCCGGGGAGTTTGATGAGGTCTATACATCCTATAATGAGATTCAGAAATCCGGGGGAATGGATCTGGAACCCTACCGGGGTCTGCGGGCCAAAAGGTGGTGTTACACGGTTCTCAATTACCCCGGCTATGAGCAGCGGCACGATGCGGTGGAAATCAACCTGCTCATTTATGAAGGCACCGTTATCGGCGGGGATGTGTGCTCCATGGAGCAGGGCGGCTTCATGCAGGGCTTTGACTTCCCGGAGCAAAGCGCGGTGAGCACGACCCCTGCACAAAGCGAACAGAGCGGGGAAAAGCAGACCGGGCAAACGGTGACAGAAACGGCAGTGAAAACCGACGAAAAAGAAACACGCGGCGCGGTTTAAAAGAATTTGAAAAAACCCAAAAAAAGATGTTGACAAAAGGGGAAAGGTTTGGTATTATAGTCGAGCGCTGTGAAACACAGCGGGTCGCACCTTGAAAATTAAACAACGATTTATGAAAAACCCTTGAAGATTTTTTGAGTTAAAAAAATACTCAACAAAC
>JAZRWZ010000373.1:0-7454 GCA_045599985.1 Acutalibacteraceae bacterium
GAGGTGAGGAGAAAATGCGTTTTTCGGCAGGAGAGGAGAGTTTATCTTTCAGAAAAGGCAGCTCTTCACACAGCCTTGTCATCAGTGCTTCTTCCTTACTCATTCGTTTTCTCCCCTTTCTTTTTGCCCACGGAGTCAAGCAATCTCTGCACGGCATTCAGAATTTCATCGGGGCGCACGGCGCACCCGGGCACATAGGCATCCACGGGAATCACCGTATCCACGCCGCCCGTAACACAGTAACAGCCGTCAAAAATACCGCCGGTGCAGGCACAGGTGCCCACGGCCACCACAAATTTAGGTTCTGCCATCTGGTCATAAATCTGTTTGAGGCGGTCACGGGTCTGCAGGGTTACCGCGCCCGTGCACACCAGCACATCGGCGTGGCGGGGGCTGCCCTGCTTCACGGCACCGATGCGTTCAATATCGTAGCGGGGGGTAATGGCATCCACCACTTCAATATCACAGCCGTTGCAGGCACCGGCATTAAAATGAATAATCCAAGGGGAGCTTTTTGTGCCCCATTGGGTCGCTTTTTGAAGAAGGCTCATACGGCTCACCTCTTTAATACAATGTAAATGACAAACACGCCCGCCAACAGATACATCACGGGCATCAGGCTCATGTCACGGGGGGCGGTGGCCACCACCATGGTGAGCACATGAATCACCGTAAAGATAAAGGCAAAGGTAAAGAATTGGTTGTAGTCGGGGTTCACATAATCCCGGAAGCCCTTTTGCCCGCAGGCATAGGAATCCAGCGCATGACCGTCACCGGTGCCGCCGGCCGCCGCGCGTGAAAACACAAGCGCCGCCAGACCGCCCACGGCAAGCAGCAAAAAGAACACAACGGGCGGGGCAAATAACACAGCATTCAGATTCATGCCCGTCACCTCACCCTTTCAGGCTGCGGATGTTGCGCACATCCAGCGAACCGTATTTTCTGTAAAGTCCCACGGCAACGCCGCAGGCAACAAGGGTCACCACAACCTCAATCACGATAATCGTGATGATGAAGGATTGAGATAAAGCCATATTGCCGTTGAGATAGCCTCCCAGCACAAACAGCAGGGTCACGGCCTTCATGGAAAGCTCCATACCGATAATGATTTTCAGCATATGGAAGGTACGAATCAGGCAGAAGCAGCCTGACAGAATAATCAGAACGCCTATGATAAGCATAACGGATTCCAGATTCATTTGTGCTTTACCTTCCTTTCCTTCAAAAGTACGGAGATGGCGATACCGCCGGTGAGCATCACGATAATCTGCCCCCAGATATCGGCACCCCGCTGATTCCAGAAAACCTCTCTGTAATCAAGATTCAGCGCTTCACCGCGGGCTATGGCAAAATGAATGCCGCAGGCGGCAACCATCATCAGCGCCCCTGCCACAAGCAGAATCACGGGCAGAAGATGCATCCGTTTTCCGTCGCTGAATTCCTCCCGCACATCGTTCTTGCCCGCCCGGGAAAGACTGATGCCGCTGATAAAGATTACCGTAATCAGACCCGAGCAGACGGACACCTCAAACACGGCCGCCGCAGGGGCACCCATCACATACATAATCAGGCCCAGCGCTGCACTGGCCGCCGCCAGACAAATGGCGTTTTTGATAATGCTTCGCAGCATAACCGCCAGCACACTGCACAACAGCATAACACCGAGGCAGGCATAAATGATGATATGATTCATACTATCCCCCTCTTTCCTTATGCGATATAACCCATGTTTTGCAGCAGAATCAGGGCAACGGGGAAAAGCAGACCTGCCCCGATGGTAACTGCCGTGAGTGCTGTTTCAATGAAGCGCACGGTACCGCCGATTTCTTTCACCTCAGCCGTTTTCTCCGTAGGCTTGCCGAAAAACACTCTTTTTTGCAGGCGCAGGAAGTAGGCGCCGGTAAGAATGCTGGCAATCAGCGCAGCGGCGCCCCATACTTCGGCACCGCCCTTCCACAGAGCCAGCACAATCAGCAATTTGCTCCAGAAGCCGCAGCAGGGCGGGATGCCCGCCGTGGAGAAAAACGCGATTACGGAGGAGAAAGCGGTAACGGGCATCTGTTTTTCCAATCCGCCCATCTCACGCACATCCAGCGTGCCCGCCTGCTCATGTAAAGCGGCGGCGTTGGTGAACAGAGTGGATTTGAACACGGCATGGCTGAAAATGTGAGCCACGGCACCGATGATACCGAGATTAGTGTTGACACTCAGGCCGAGAATAATGTAACCCATCTGGCTGACGCTGGAATAAGCACAGATTCGCTTGAAGTGATTCTGACGGGCCGCCAGCAGAGCGCCCACCACAACGGAGAGCAGGCCGATTACTCTGTATGCCAGCTGAACGGCGGGAAGAGAACCGAACATGTTGCGAATCACAATCAGGCCGTAAATTCCCGCCACCTTGATGACGATGCCGCTGAGCAGCACGGAAACTGCCGTATCCGCGCTCTGGTGGGCATCGGGCAGCCAACTGTGGAAAGGCACGGCACCCGTCTTTACGGCAAAGCCGCAAATCATCAGAATCACGGCAAAGCAGGTCAGAGCGCGGTGGGAGATGTCCACATTGCGCAGAAGGTGGTAGTTGATATCCTCAAAAGCGAGGCTGCCTGTCTGCATAAAGAGCAGGGCAAGCCCCACCAGCAGCAGCATAACGCCCACGGCAGACACGACCAGATATTTGAAGGAGCCCTCCAGCCCCGCGCGGGAGCGGAACATGGCAATCATCACAAAGCTGGTAATGCCCACAATCTCAAGAAAAACATAAAGGCTGAACAAATCCGTTACCAGAAGCATACCGTTCATGCCGAGAATCAGGCACATGAGCAGATTCACATAGGAGCGGCGATAGATGGAAACGGTTTTTCGGGCAATCATCACGCTGACGAAGGCCACCATACCGATGCAGGCCATCAGGAACAGGGTGCTGATTTTTATGCAGAAGCGGTCCGTTGTGACCGTATCCCCGTAAAAAACGCTGAATTCATAACGGCGAAGATTATAGACATAGAACAGCACCAGCTCCGATACGGCCCCTATGCCCTGAACCGCAGCCGCCGCACCGGCAAACACGCAATAATAACGGCGGGCCGTCACCTGGGGCAGCAGGTTGTTCAGAAACAGAATTGCAAGGGGCACCACAAAGAGCCCTTCTGCAATCCATTTTACAGCAGTCACTTTTTGTACTCCCCTTTCCTATTCTGTCATAAGTGAAATGATGATAAAAGCCGTTAACAGCACGCCCAACGCCACACCGATGATGTAGCGGGAGAGAGCACCGTTATCTGCTTTGGAGAGCATATCCCCCGTTTTTTTGGCGGCACCGGGCACGGCCTTGTCGTATATAAAACTGACCCCTTTTTCGATTTGCACGCAAACCGTTCCGAAGCTGTTCATCACGGCGGTGAGCCAGCAGTATGGGTCAAAGGCACCTTTATCCGCCCACGCATAAACGGTTCTGAGCACGGGTGCGTAGTGGATATGGTCGGCTGCGTTGATGGGCTTGCCCGTTTTTTTGCAGCCGTAAGCATGGTCTGCCGCGGCAAGCAGCAGCACACACACCGAAATGATGACAAGTACCGGGGAGGCGGGCCAGCCGCCCAAGGCTTCCTCCGCCTTGGTTGCCACGCGGAACCAACCGTCCACGGGCAGGGTATTCCAAAGGCCGAATACCAGGCAGAGCCCCGCCATGATGCAGGCGGGCAGCTTCAGGCCAAGGCCTTTTTCGTTCACATCGGCAACGCCCTCGGGCAGTTCCGTTTTGCCGCCGAACGCGGCACGGCCCATTTTGAGGAAGGAGACCGCCGTCATGAAAGCGCCCAGCAGAGCGGCGCCGTAGAACACATAGTGCAGGCTGCACCGGGATTCGAGGGCGGCGTCAAAAATCAGTTCCTTGCTGAAAAAGCCGTTAAAGGGCGGCACACCCGCAATGGAAAGGCCGCACAGGGTAAAGCAGACGGCGGTAACGGGCATTTTTTTGCCCAAGCCGGAGAATTTGCGCAAATCCGTGGTGCCCACCTTCTGCTCTATGATACCCGCCACCATGAAAAGGGCGCTCTTGTAAATCACATTGTTGAGCATATGGAAAAGGCCGCCCGCAATGCCCACGGGCAAAGCGGAGCCGATGCCCAGCACCATGTAGCCCACCTGACTGACGGCGTGGTAGGAAAGGAGTTTTTTCATATCCTTCTGCACCAAAGCCATGGCCACGGCGCACACCAATGTTACGGCACCGAGAGCCATCACGGCGACGGAGGCGGGAGAGCCGCTCTCCACATCATATAAATCCGTTATGACACGCACGGCAAGGTAAAAGCCCACCAGCTTTTCCATGGCACCGGGGAAGAATGTCATAAAGGGCAGCTTGGCATCGTTGGCCGCTGCGGGAATCCAACTGTGGAAGGGCATACAGCCCGCTTTGCCCAAAGCGCCCAGCATCAGGCAGGCAAAGCCCACGGCACCGGCACCGGCAACGGGAATACCGTGCATCTGACTCATCAAAGATGTGCCGGAAGCGTACACGGTAACAATGATGCCCAGCATCAGCAGTAAATCCGCAATACCGCTCAGGGAGAGGGCTTTCACGGCGGTTTTGTAGTTTTCACGGTTGCCGATTAAAAGCAAGCCGAGCAGGGTACACAACAGACCCTCCCAGAAAAACAGCATCAGGCCCATGCTGTCGCTGATAAACGCACCGTTTACCATGGCAAGGCTGATGAAAAGGTACATCATGAAAAGCCCGGCATAGGGTTTTTCTTTGAGCCAGGCGGTGCAGTACAGCGTGATGATACTGAACGCCCCTGCCCCGAGGAAGAGGAACAAGGCGCTGTATTCGTTAAGCCGGATTCCCATATCCAGACTGCCCGAACCAAAGCGCAGGGTAAAGGCGATTTCCTGTTTTGCGGCAAACAGCGCCGCGGCAAACAGCAGGTTCAGAAGTCCACCTGCCACGGTCAGCACCGAGCGCAGAGCGTAGCGTTTGCCCGCCAGCCACACCGCGGGAGCCATCAATGCAGGCAGCACCACAAGTGCCAAAAGCAAATTGTATTTTGTGCCTAAAAGCATGAAAACAGAAGCCATTCAAACCACCTCCGTTGCCAAAGAGGCCAGCTGCGTGGGGAAGAATACGGCAAGACCCAGCACAAGGGCAAGAATACCGAGGAAAAGCACGGAGCGAACCATGCCCGGGGAGCCCTCTGCGGCCTGCGGCATTTTGGGCTGACCCAGAAATACCATTACGAAGAGACGAATCAGATACATCACCGTCATCACCGCGCCCACAATAAACACGGCGGCAAGGCCGATGTGGCCGCTTTGCACAATACCGTCAATCACCATGTATTTGGCAAAGAAGCCGGAGAAGGGCGGAATGCCCATAACGGAGAGAGCGCACAGAATGAATGCCACAGCGGTTTTGGGCATGGTGGTGATCAGACCGCCGAGCTTGGTCATATCCTTGGTGTGGCAGTTATGCTCCACAATACCGCAGCACAGGAACAATCCGCCCTTGGCCACGCTGTGAGCCAGAATGTAAAGCAACCCTCCGGCAAAACCCACTTCGGTGCCGCAGGAAAGGCCAAGCAAAATAAAGGCTAACTGGCTGATGGTGGAATAGGCCACCACACGCTTGATATCCATTGCCTTGAGGGCGGCCCCGGCGCTGATTAACGCGCTGACGGCAGCCACCACGGGCACGGCTGTTTCAAAAATCTCACCGATGACAAAGGTCTTCACAAACAGGCGGGCATAGGCATACACGCCGATTTTGACGAGCACCGCCGCGTGGAGCAGGGAGGTGACGGGCGAGGGAGCCACACCGGCATCGGGCAGCCAGCTGTGGAGAGGGAAGGTGGCAGACTTGGAAAGAATACCGAACAGAATGCATACCACGCACCAATCCGGCACCGCCGAGCCCTTCAGGGCATTCAGGTTAAAGGTGCCCGTTTCGCCGAAGATACCCAAAAAGCCAATCAGCATGATGAGCGCGCCCAGCACCGTAACCAAAAACGCTTTGTTGGCACGTTGAACGGTAAGCTCCTCTTTGTAAAAGCCGATAAGCCGCCAGCAGCAAAGGGAGGAAAGCTCCCAGAACACATAGATAAAAATCAGGTTTGTGCTGTAAACAAGCCCCATCATGGCACCGATGAAGAAGGTGACCATCATGTAGTATTCATTTTGGTTTTCGTACTCCTCGATGTAACCGTAGGAGTACAGAATAATCACACTGCTCACTGCGGAAGCCGTCAGCGCCATGAATACAGCCAGCGGGTCGGCAGCAAAGCCGAAGGTCAGCCCCAAAGGCAGCTGCCAGTCCCCTGCCTGCACATTCTGCCCCCGAAGCACGCTCACCAAAGCCGCGGCGGCGCAGCCGAAGGAGCAAAGCACAAAGGCAAGAGAGGCCCCGTTGCGCAGTTTCTCATTGATTCTTCCGAACACGGGCATCAGGAACGCACCCAACAGAGGCACGCCGATTCCCGCCAATAATATTGAACCGTTCAAATCCACACCTGATTTCTGATAATTCCGAATTTGCTCTCCGCAATGCGGAGACTATATTATAATCTCTTCTTTTAAAAATCAACTTGCAAAGTACACAAAAGTGTTCGTTATCGCGCCGCTGTGCCGGAAGATACCGGCTGCGGCGGCAAGTCCTGCCTTTTTCAGCAGATTCTGGGCAGAATCTCCCCGGCGGGCATCAGCACCCTGCGCAGGGTGCCGGTCTGCGTTCTTGCCAGTACCCTGCCGCTTCCCGCCTCCACCTCGGCAATGGGGGCGGCATCCGCTCCGAAGGGGTGACTGCGAAGCACATCCAGCGCACGGGAGGCCTGATTTGCCGGCAAAGCGATAAGCACCGCTCCCTCATTGGCAACGGTCAGCGGGTCAATGCCCAGCAGCTCGCAAATCTGTGCCGTGCCCGGCTTTACGGGAACCGCTCCGGGGTTCAGGATGATATCCGTCCCGCTGTCCTCGGCAAATTCGCACAGGGTGCAGGCCGCGCCGCCCCTTGTGGGGTCACGCATGGCGTGCAGTTCCACGCCGCTTTGCATCAGCGCTCCAATCAGGGAGGCCAAAGGCCGCACATCACTTTGGGGGGCAGGGTCAAAGCACATTCCCGCCCGCGAGGCCATTACGGCGGTGCCGTGGTCTGCCAGACAGGAGGAGCAAAGAATCACATCCCCCGCCTCCGCCTTTTGCGGGAGGGGCCTGAAAGCGTGGTGAAATACGCCCACCCCGGCGGTGTTGATGAAAATGCCGTCACATTTCCCCTTTTCCACCACTTTGGTGTCACCGGTCACCACTTTTACGCCCGCCTGAGCCGCAGCTGCCGAAAGGGAGGCGGCAATCCGTTTTAAATCCGCAACGGGAAAGCCCGCTTCAATAATCAAAGTCGGATCGTAGCCATGTCGTTCTGTGAGCCAAGGAGTTGGGTACCACAGTTGTCTTCCTAAGACCGCTTG
>JAZRWZ010000374.1:0-3516 GCA_045599985.1 Acutalibacteraceae bacterium
ATTCACCTGTTTCGGGGTTATAGAGGGTGCCGGTAAATAACCGCTCGGAAAACCCGTCTTCATATTCGATTTCCAGCACGAATTCGTAGGAACCGTCGCCCTTGTCCTCCATCACGATATGGCAGCTTTTAAAAACGCTGAAATAGGCACCGAGAAGGTAGTAGAAGGAGCCCTTGATGCTGTCACCCTGATCGTAGTATTCATCGCGCTTGGCATACACCTGATTGCGGAATTCCTCTGTATCAAAAGGAATCACCGCGTTGACGATTTTGGCGGGGGTGTTTAAATCAGGCAGATTCGTAATGATTTTTTCAATATCCAGTTCGGAATTGTTTTTGATATTGTCCAGAATTTCTTTTGTGGCGTCGTCCACGGTTACCTCAAAGGGCTTGGGAGCAAGCAATGAGGCAACAGGCTGACCGATGCCCGAGGGGATAACGATGACCGATAATATAACGGCAATGAGTTTCTTGAGCAGCATACTACATGGGTTATCCTTTCATGATGTTGACAATATTCTACCACATCATCTTGTATTTTGCCATATTTTCGGCGCAATCTTAAACGATAATTAAGAAGTGTTAAGCAACATTTAATAAGAAAAAAAGGCGCTGCCGCTTTTGGCGACAGCACCTTTGAAAAAAGCAAATTATGAATTATTCCTGATGATAGTCCTTAAGGAAGTCACCCAGATCCTGCATGGCCTTTGCCAGCACCTCAGGCTGAGGCAGCATAACAATGCGGAAGTGGTCGGGAGTGTTCCAGCTGAAGCCGCGGCCGGGGATAATCATAACATTCTTGCTGTGGAGATAATCCATGGCAAACTGCTGGTCATCGTGAATGTTGAAGCGCTTGATATCCAGCTTGGGGAAGATGTAGAAGGCAGCCTTGTTCTTTACAAAGGTCAGGCCATCAATCTTCTCCAGCTCACGGCAGGTGGCCTCGCGCTGCTCATAAATGCGGCCGCCGGGCACCATCATGGCACGGGTGCTGTCGGGGTCGGCAAGGGCGGCGGGAATTACCAGCTGAGTCAGGGCATTGGCGCAAAGACGCATGGCGCAAAGGCCGTTGATGGCGGCGTGCAGGTCCTTGGTGATTTCGCGGGGGCCGCTGAGCACCATCCAACCGCAGCGGAAGCCGCAGATGATGTGGGATTTGGAAAGGCCGTTCATGGTGATAACGGGAAGGTCGGGAGCGAGGGAAGCGGTGGAAACGTGCTCCAAATCGTCCATAACAAGGCGGTCATAAATCTCGTCGGAGAAGATAATCAGGTTGTTTTCGCGGGCGATGGCAACAATTTTCTCAAGGAAATCCTTGTTGTAAAGGGCGCCGGTGGGGTTGTTGGGGTTAATCAGCACGATGGCGCGGGTTTTGGGAGTGATTTTTGCCTTGATGTCGTCAAGGTCGGGGTACCACTCGGCCTGTTCGTCGCAGATGTAGTGAACGGGCTTGGCACCGGCCAGCCACACGGAGTTGGTCCAAAGGGAGTAGTCGGGGGCGGGAACCAGAATTTCGTCGTTGTAGTTGAGCAGAGCGGTAAGCACCATGGTAACCAGTTCGCTTACACCGTTGCCTACAAACACATCGTCGGGGGTGATGCCCTGAATGCCTTTGCCCAGGTGGTAGTTGCAGATAGCCTCTCTGGCCTCGGGCATACCTTTCAGGTCGCAGTAAGCCACGGCCTTGTCGGCGTTGTTAATCAAAGCGTTGCGCACGCTGTCGGGCATTTTGAAGCCGAAGGTGGCGGGGTTGCCGGTGTTTAAGCGAAGCACATCGATACCCTCTTTGCGCATACGCATGGCCTCAACAAAAACGGGGCCTCTTATATCGGAATGAACATTTGCCATTTTGTCGCTTCTGAGAATGGGTTCCATAACAATTGCCTCTTTCTTTCAATATTTTCAATCAATTATTATAAAATCACCCAATCATCCTGTCAAGGGATAATCGGCTATTTTATGGCGGGGAAGGTATTATTTTTCTGCGCCCTCATCTGCGGGGGCAGGCTGTGCCGCGGGCTCTGTAACAGATTCGGCTGCGGATTCGGCAACGGTTTCGGCGGCAGGTTCCTCGGTGGGAGCGCCGGTCTTCTTTTTGCCGAAGCCGAAACGCTTGATTTTGTTGGTGGTGGTTTTTTCAAACTCGCTGTCACGGATAATCACGCGGGAAATCTGCTTGTAGATGGGCAAATCCTGGCACACCTTTTTGATGCTTTTGAGCACCTCGGGAGCAGTTTTGACCTCGCTGAGAAATACTTCGGCGGCAAGGGATGCCTCGTTGCCTGTTCCGTCAAAATCACTGCTGACGACCACTTCATTGACATAATCGATGTTCTGAATATAACCCTCAATCTCTTCGGGATAGATGTTTTTGCCGTTGGAGAGTACAATCACGTTCTTTTTACGCCCGCAGACAATCAGGTGGTTGTCCTCGGTGAGGTAGCCGTAGTCGCCGGTGAGGAACCAGCCGTTGTGAATGGCCTCGGCAGTCAACTCGGGGTGCTTGTAGTAGCCCATCATCACAATGGGGCCGCGCACGCAGATTTCGCCCACGCCCTCGTCATTGGGCAGGCTGATGTCCAAATCGATGCAGGGCAGCTTGATGCCCGCCGTGCGCACATCAATATCGTTATCGTTATTTACGGTAACCAGGGGAGAGCACTCGGTAATGCCGTAGCCGTTTACAAAATCAATGCCGATATCGTCAAAGAATTTGGCAACGGTAGGCCTTACGGCGGCACCGCCGCACACGATTTTTTTCAGGTTGCCGCCGAATATTTCGCGCACCTGCTGGAAAACCTCGGGGCGGATATCAATACCCACCTTGCGGGCGGCGTTGCTCTTGGCAATCAGTTTGAGCAAATCTTTATCCTTCCCGTCCTTGGCGAAGGAGCGCATCAGGCGGGTGTAGAACATCTCGGCCACGGCGGGCACAACATAGATGTAGGAGGGCTTGTAGGCCTGCAGGTTCTTGAGCACCGTCATCATGCTTTCGTTGATGCACAGGGTGGAATGATTGTGGTAGGAAATCAGGATATCGCTTACTGCCTCGTAGGTGTGGTGATAGGGCAGAATGGAAAGCCCCACATCATAAACCCGGGAGGTCTGCAATCCGTAATATATGCTTGAAACCAGATTTTTCTCGCTTAGCATAACGCCCTTGGCCATGCCCGTGGTGCCGGAGGTAAAAACAATCATTTTTAAGCCGTTGATGTTTTCCTCATGGTTCAGAAAACCGGCGGGGTCCATTGCTTCGCCCTTGCGAAGTGCCTCTGTAAAGGAGAGGAATTTCCCCTCATCCTCCTGCCTGTCAAAGCAAATGACACAGTGCACGGCGTCGGGCAAATCGTTCTTGAGCATGTCTTCATATTTGCCCGCGCAAAACAGAACGGTGGCATCGCTTTCGGCAATCACATTCACCATGTCTTTGAGGGGCAGGTCTTTATCAACGGGCACAAATACGCCTGCGGAGCGCAGAACGGTAAAATACACCGTGAGCCAATGAATGGAGCCGGGC
>JAZRWZ010000375.1:0-4902 GCA_045599985.1 Acutalibacteraceae bacterium
ATTGATGATTTGCCTTATCCCGTGGTGGAAACCGAGGAGACAAGGAAAATCAAGGCAGAGATTCTTGCCGAGCGCGAAGCCTTCGCAAAATATCAGAATCAGGAAAAGGAGGAGACGGCGGATGAAGAAAAAGTATGATAAAGCATCGCTGCTCACGGCAGGCGTGGTCGCACTCCTCATCATTTTCTTCGTGGGCGGTTTCCTGATTGGCCTGAACACGGTGCTGGATATGGAGGGCGCCTTCCCTCCCGTTGAGAATACGGAGGGGATTTCTCCCGCCCCCGAAACGGCGGAGGAGGCCCTTGCTTTCCTGAACCGAACCCTTGATAAAGCACAGAAAGAAATGCCGAAAACCGATACATGGGCTTCCTTTGATATTGACGGCGATTCTGTCAAGTCGGACGGCTCCGACCAATTTGTGCAGGCCCTCGGCTATGTGAAGGGCAGCGCGGAGGATTTCCTGACCGAATCGGTGGAAAAGCCCTGCTCCGATTACTTCAAGAGCATGGCCGCCGTGCTTCGCCGCCCGGGTATCACGAGCGACAGCATCACGGATTTTAACTGCAATTACATTTTCTACCAGTGCTCCTCCTGCGGTGTCACAAGCGATGAGCCCCTGCCGAACTGCGAGGAATGCGGCAACGAATTGCCCTACAACCTTCGCTATGCCGACCGCTACGCCGTTACCCTGAACCTCAAGGTGGACGAAAAGGTGCTCAAGGCCGCATTTGCCCCCCGCACCGATGATGAGATATTAAAGCTCGCCAACACCGCTCTGGACGGCAAGGCAAAGCTTGATAAAATCGATGTGACCTACACCGACCTTACTGTTTATTACGAAGTGGACCGGCTGACCGACCAGATTGCCGTGCTGCGCTACGAAAAGGGAATGGATGTGGCCTTTGATGCCACCCATGCTTTTTCGGGGGATTACGCCAAATTCAAGGGCGGCAATGTGGGCTTCAGAATGGTTGAGAAATACGGCTTCGATTTCACATGGCCCGCACTCACTTTGTCCGACAGTTACATGACCGTTGAGCCAAAGGGCAGCGAAAACCTGTTGGCCACCCTCACCTGTGACGATGCCACCAAATACGATGTCACATGGAAAAGCTCCGACGAAAGCATTGTGACCGTGGATGACGAGGGCTACTTTGACGCCACCAGGAAAACCGGCAAGGCCATCATCACCGCCTCCTTCGAATTCGGCGGCAAAACCTACTCCGACGAGTGCGAAATTGAGGTGAAGGTACCCACGGAGCGGTTGAGCATGAACCACAAGAAGGTGAAGCTCGCCGTGGGTGAAACCGAGGAACTGGCCGTGAAATTCACGCCCTCCGATGCCACCATCCAGACCGTGAAATGGTACTCCGAAAATGAAGATATTGCCACCGTGGATGCCGACGGCAAAGTGACCGCCGTGGCTCCCGGCAAGGTGACGGTATACTGCCTGTCCGATGACGGCTATTTTAAATCTACAAGTGAGGTGACCGTGCAATGAGTGAAAACACCCAGCAAAAATCCTTTGTTGAACGCACATTCGGTGCGGAGGAAAACTCCGCAGCCAGCCTCGGCAAAGAAAAATTAAGCCGGTACAGCGACCTGGCCGTAGAGATGTTCCACTCCAGCGTGCTCACGCCCAAAGAGATGATTCTTCCCTCTATCGGCCAGCTTGCCACCAAATTCTTTACCGGCCTGAACGCTTACAGAACCCTGTATTTCGTAAATGTACTGAAAATCGACATGACCTATGTAACGGCCATTCTTGCCCTTATCAGCATTTACGATGTGCTGAACAACCCCCTGATGGGTGCCATCTATGACAAAACAAGAACCCGCTGGGGCAAGGCGAGGCCCTACATCGTGTTTACCGCCATTCCCTATTTCCTCTCAACGGCTGTTCTGTATTCCGGCGCGCTGTTTCTGGGCAATTCCTCTGGCAACGACCCGAAAAAAATCATATTCCTGTTTGTGATGCTGTTTATTGAGGAGACATTCTCCACCATCTACTCCATCCCGCGCAACAATATGACTACCCTGCAAAGCCCGAATCCCAAAGACCGTATCAACGTGGGCCTGCTCAACGAATACATCGGTGAAATCGGCTCCTCCGTTATTTACACCATTTTCCCGCCCCTTATGGAGCTCAACAACAAGGGCTACATCAACATTGAGCTTTCCCTTCTGTTCTCCCTGCTGGCCTGCGGCAGCGCCGTGCTCGGCTGCTTCGGCAACATTGCCATGGCCATCGGCTGTAAGGAAAGAATCATTCTGCAGCCCAAGCCCGCCCCCATCAGCAAATCCATTTTCTATGTGCTCAAGAACAAATATGCCCTGCGCAACTTCATTGCCAACTTCGCCGTCAGCTGGTGGTCAAGCGGCGGCTACTCCTGGGATGTGGTTACCCAGCAGGAGATTTTCGGCGGCAGTATTCCCTCCTTCATCGCCTATCTGCCCTTCAACATTCTCAGCCCGGTTTCCGTTTCCTTTATTCCCAAGTTCCAGAAGCTGTTCAAGAATAACAACAAGAAGGCGGTTATCTGGCTTCGCATCTGGGATTTGCTCACCGTGGTGGGTATGTTCACTCTGGGCTGCCCCAATGTGGATAAGAAGTACCTGATTATGGCAATCTACGCCTTCTTCTACGGCCTCAACGGTGTCAACAACGGCCCCGCCAATGTGTTTGAGGCGGAGCTTGGCAGAGAAATCAACGATTACACCGAATATATGACGGGCGAGCGCCCCGACGGCACCGTGGGTATTCTGACGGATTTAATCACCAAGGTTACCAAACCGCTGGAGGCCATGCTCACCATCATCATCTTCAAGTGGTCGGGTTATGATGCCACCATTCCCATGCTGCCCTGGTCCCAGGGGAACAAGAAGGTTTACGAAAGGGTATTCTTCCTGTTCAACGGCATTCACACCATTCCCAACATCATCAGAATGATTCCTTATTTCTTCTACGACCTTGAGGGCGAAAAGAGAGAAAAGATGTATATCGAGCTCAACGCCCGCCGCGCTCTGGTTGCCAAGAATGTGGAGGATGAAGAGATGAGTCAGATGATTACCGAAATGTCCGATATGATAGAATCCGGTAAATAATCCGGCTTTTTATGCATAAACACATTCCCCCGTGAGGAGGCTACGGCTTCTTCACGGGTTTTTATATGATTCGGCGGCATGGTGCCGCTTTAATTTCTTGACACGGGCGCTTTCCGTTTGGTACACTACACTTGGAAATCTTTTGCCTGAGGAGATGACGGCTTGGAAATCATCAGAAAAGTGAAAGACGGTTTTGACGAAGTGCGCCTGTACTGGAACAGGCCCCGCCCCGGTGAATATGTGCCCTACCGTGAGGTAGTGTCGCTGTCCGTGGCGTGGATGGCCCTGATGATGGCTATCCAATGGGGCATCGGCTTCGGTGTGGGCAACTGGTTCACGGGCATGACCTTAAAAATGAACAACCGCGAGCTGCTCATCATGGGCTATGTCTGCACGGCCATCGGCTACATCACTACGCCCCTCAACGCGTGGATTATCGACAACCTTCGCTCCACCAGCGGCAAGTACCGTGTATATATCAAGCTGGCCGTTCCCTCCATGGTGCTCACCCTGATTTCGCTGTGGCTGCCCTATGAGCAGATTCGTGACGGCGGCAGATTCGGCCGCTATCTCATGATTATTGCGCTGTTCCTTGTGGGGCAGGTGCAGGGCTATGTGCAGGGCTGGGTCAACACGGGCGTTACCAATCTGGTGCACGTAATTACCCCCAACACCCAGGAGCGCACCAAAATCATGGCTATTACCAGCATCATTTATTCTTTGGGCTATTCCATCAACAACATCTACTATCCCCTGATGGTGGATGTGCTTTGCGACAACGGCGACAAATACAATATGCGCTACATCCGGGGCACCTACACCCCGGTGGCGCTGCTTATGCCCATTGTGCTGCTGGCCTACTTCGGCACAAGGGAGCGGCTGGTGCTGCCCAAGAGCAGAATCACCAAAATGAGCTTTGCCAACTCCCTGCGGGCGGTGGCGGGCAACAAGATTTTCTGGATCAAATGCGCCGACGGCTGGAACAACTTTCTGGAGGATGCCAAGGGCAATATCTGGGACTGGATGGTGTACCGCGCCCACATCATGAAGAGCACCACCTACGGTTTGCTCAACACCGTTTCCTACAATGCCAATTTCTGGGGAATGCTGTTCTCCCCGTGGTTTATCAAAAAATTCGGCAAAAAGAAAATCAAGGTGTTCAAGAATATCGTGCAGATATTCCTGATTGCCTCCTACTTCCTGTTCTACAAAAATCCCAATCCCATCATTGCGGGTGTGGGCTTCTTTATCGTGTATACCCTTGACAGATTTGTGGATACCTACAATGTTATCGACAGCGCCATTGAATCCGATATGCGCGACAATCAGCAATACCTTATCGGTGAGCGAATTGACGGCGCTTTCGGCTTTGTGCAGACCTATGCGGGCAGCGTCATAAGCCTTGCCACCACCCCCTTTATACCGTGGGTTTATAAAAAGAAAGCCTTTGACGGCAACGATTATTCGGTGCTTGATGTTTATAAAGATTATGACGAATCCAAGCCGCTTAAAGAGCAGGTCAAAAACGAAAACTGCGTGCTGTTTGATTTGATGGATACGCTTCTTATGATATCCATTGTAGGCGCAACAATCGACGTTTTGCCGTGGTTTGCCTACGATATAACCGAAACCGGACAGAAATCCATGATAAGGGTTATTCGTATCCGCACAATCGTTGAAGACCGCAATTCAGACGCCGAGCGCGATGATGCAAGCTACATTGAAGGCTGTGAAGCGGTTATAAAAGCAAAGAAATTTGCAGGGCTTGAAAAAGCCGAAATCCCGTCAAAGGATACG
>JAZRWZ010000376.1:0-2407 GCA_045599985.1 Acutalibacteraceae bacterium
GCCCGGCACGGTGAACCCCAATCAGCTGCTGTTCGGCATCAATCAGGGCGCGACCTATGAAGATTTGCGTGTGGCCAACATGAAAAAAATCGCCAAACTGGATTTGCCCGGCTACGCCATAGGCGGCCTTGCCGTGGGCGAACCCAAGGAGGTTATGTACCGAATCATTTCCGTGGTGGAGCCCCATATGCCCGATGACCGCCCCCGTTACCTGATGGGTGTGGGCACCCCCGGCAATATCATTGAGGGCGTGGCAAGGGGCGTGGATTTGTTTGACTGCGTTATGCCCAGCCGCAACGCCCGCCACGGGCATCTGTTCACCCACAAGGGTATTATCAACCTGAACAATAAAAAATACGAGCGTGACCCGCTGCCCATTGACCCGGAGTGTCAGTGCCCCACCTGCCGCAGTTTTTCGCGCAGTTACATCCGCCATCTGTTCAAGTGTCAGGAGATGCTGGCACTGCGCCTGTGCGTTACCCACAACCTGTATTTCTATAATATGCTCACGGCAGATATCCGTGCGGCTATTGAGGAAGGGCGCTTTGAGCAGTTCCGCGAGGAGAGAGCGGAGCTGTACGATACCCGCATCTGATGATAAAAATTTGTTTTTCCCTTGCAAGTTTCGTAAGATTCCTGTATAATCAATGCAATATGTTGAAAATTTGGAGGTTTTCCCTATGTATCAGATTTCATTGGCTCTGGGCGGCTTGTTCGGCGGCGCAGGTGCAGGCGCTTCCGCAGGTTCCACCGCAGCCGGCGGCAGCAGCACCGGTATGATCTTTTTGCTGCTTGGAATGTTTGTTGTGATGTATTTCATCACCATCCGTCCCCAGAAGAAGAAACAAAAAGAAGAACAGGAAATGCGCGACGCCATTGCCGTTGGCGATGAGATTACCACCATCGGCGGCATTATGGGCCGTGTTGTTACCGTTAAAGAGGATTCCCTTGTTATCGAAACCGGCGCAGACCGCAACAAGATGAAGATTGCACGCTGGGCTGTATCCCAGAACAATACCGCCATCGAGAAGGCAGAGGCTGAAAAGGCCGCCGCCAAAGAGGCTGCCGAGGCCGAGAAGAATAAGAAAATTGAAGAAGCTGCCGCCGAAGGCAAGGCCAAGAGAAAGAAGACCAAGAAAAAGGATAACACCTTTGAGGACTAAGCTCCCGGCATAAAAATATTTTCCCCTTCATACATTTTGTAAAAATGGTATGAGGGGGATTTTTTATGCGCAAAGATAAAACGGACACCCGGGCAGGGGGCGCAGGTGCCTTTGCCCTGCGGATTGCCGCGGGCTTTATTGTGGGGGTCGGGTTGTTTTTCGGCCTGACGGCCGCCTTTGCCGCTGCCGGGCTCAAGTGGGATATTGATGAGACAAAATACCGCTATTTCGTGTGGGGTGCACTGGTGGTGTCTGCTTTTTGCGGCGGTTTTCTGGCGGTGCTGCCCGTGCGAAAAAACGGGTTTGCCATTGGCGGGGCGGCGGGTGCCGCAGGCTGTATTCCCATTATGATTGCGGTGTGCGCGGCATCGGATAAAAGTGCAGGGGGCAAAGAATTGCTGGCGGCCCTTGCCTTTGTGATTGCCTGCTGCCTTGGGGGCGTGGCGGCGGCAAACCGAAAGATAAAACGGAAATATAAATAATGTGGAAAGAATCAGCCAAGCCCCACATCCATAGCGGTCATCAGGCAAAAGCCCGCAATGGCAAACATAGCCGTAAGGGCGCTGTGCTTTCCCGTTTGGGCGGTGGGTATCATTTCCTTTACTACAGCGTAAATCATGGCCCCTGCCGAAAAACTGAGCAAAAAGGGAAGGGCCTTACGGGTTTGCAGGGCCAGCAGTGCCCCGCACAGGGCAGCGGGCACCTCCACGAAGCCGCTGATAACACCCCGCAAAAAAGCGCCGGAGCGGCTGCTGCCATCCCGCAGCATGGGCAGGCTCACGGCGGCCCCTTCGGGGAAATTCTGCAGGCCGATGCCTAAAGTAATCATGCAGGCGGCGGTAAGGGTGGCACCCTCCAACCGGCAGGGCAGGCAGCCGAAGGCCACGCCCACGGCTAATCCCTCCGGAATGTTGTGAAGGGTGACGGAGGTGAACAGCATTTGCCGAAGGCGACGGGAGGGCGTGCCCCCGGATAACCGGGTTTGCACCGCATCCCATGTGAACAGCAGCATTCCGCCCGTAAAAAAGCCGAGGCAGGGAATAAGGACGGGGTTATATCCGAGTGTATGCGTTAAATCCACGGCAGGGGAGAGCAGTGACCAGAAGGAGGCCGCCGTCATGACCCCTGCGGCAAAGCTCAGGGCCGCATTCATGCAGAACACGCCGGTATGCCGCAGGGCAAACACCGCCCCCGCACCCAAAACGGCAATGCCCCAGGTGAACAGACCGGCAAGCAAAGCCTGC
>JAZRWZ010000377.1:0-6137 GCA_045599985.1 Acutalibacteraceae bacterium
CAACAGCAAGGTTGACCCCCAATGGATGACCCTGCGCGGGCGTTTGATGGCCCTGCTCAGTGAGGAGGCCGCTCTGGACGAAATCGTGAAACTGGTTGGTATGGATGCCCTTTCCGCTCCCGACCGCCTCAAAATGGAAGCTGCCCGCTCCATCCGTGAGGATTTTCTGCATCAGCTGGCATTCCATGAGGTAGATACCTACACATCCCTGCGCAAGCAGTTTATCATGATGAGCCTTGTGCTGCAGTATTATGACGATGCCTTGTCCGCCCTGAACGAAGGCGCCGATATTGAGGCACTTGTTACCCTGCCCGTGCGTGAGGCCATCGGCAGATTCAAATACATTCAGGAAACCGATATTGAGAATGAATTTGCCGCCGTTTCACAGAAAATCAAGAAAGAAATCAAAGACGCTGTTGACAGTAAGGAGGAATACTGATGCCGAAGGAATACCGAACCATACAGGAAGTATCGGGCCCTCTTATGCTTGTGCGTGAAGTAGAAGGCGTTGCCTACAACGAATTGGGTGAAATTGAGCTTGCCAACGGCGAAAAGCGCCGCTGCCGTGTGCTGGAGCTGGACGGCACCAACGCCCTTGTGCAGCTGTTTGAAAACTCCACCGGCATCAACCTTGCCGAAAGCAAGGTGCGCTTTTTGGGTAGACAGATGGAATTGGGCCTTTCCCTTGATATGCTGGGCCGTGTGTTTGACGGCTTGGGCAGACCCATTGACGGCGGCCCCGAAATCATCCCCGAAAAAAGAGCCGATGTAAACGGTGTGCCCATCAATCCCGCCGCCCGCAATTATCCTCAGGAATTCATTCAGACCGGTGTTTCCGCCATTGACGGCCTGAACACATTGGTAAGAGGCCAAAAGCTGCCCATCTTCTCCGCCTCCGGTCTGCCCCATGCTCAGCTTGCCGCGCAGATTGCCAGGCAGGCAAAAGTATTGGGTGCCAACGAGCAGTTTGCCGTTGTGTTTGCCGCCATGGGTATCACCTTTGAAGAATCCAACTATTTTGTGGAAAGCTTCCGTGAGACCGGCGCCATTGACAGAACCGTTATGTTCAGCAATCTGGCCAACGACCCCGCCATTGAAAGAATCGCCACGCCCAAAATGGCGCTGACCGCTGCCGAATACCTTGCCTTCGATAAAGGCATGCACGTGCTGGTTATTCTGACGGATATTACCAACTACGCCGACGCTTTGCGTGAGGTTTCCGCCGCTCGTAAGGAGGTTCCCGGCCGCCGCGGATACCCCGGCTACATGTATACCGACCTTGCCTCCATATATGAGCGCGCAGGCCGACAGAGAGGCAAAGAGGGCAGCATTACCATGATTCCCATTCTGACCATGCCGGAGGATGACAAGACTCACCCCATCCCCGACCTTACCGGTTACATCACCGAGGGTCAGGTCATCCTGAGCCGTGAGCTTTCACGCAAGGGAATCAATCCTCCCATTGATGTGCTCCCCTCCCTTTCCCGTCTGAAGGATAAGGGCATCGGCGAGGGCAAAACAAGAAAAGACCACTCCAACACCATGAATCAGCTTTTCTCCGCCTATGCCAGAGGCAAGGATGCCAAGGAGCTTATGGTGATTCTGGGCGAGGCGGCGTTGACGGAAATTGATAAGTTATACGCCAAATTTGCCGATGAATTCGAAAAGCAGTATGTTTCCCAGGGCTTCAACACCAACCGCAGCATTGAGGAAACCCTGAACCTCGGCTGGAGTCTGCTGAAGATTCTGCCCCGCAGCGAGTTGAAACGAATCAGCGATGAACTTCTGGCACAATATTACGATGTCTGAGGATACTGACTATGGCTGTATTGAATGTGAACCCCACCCGCATGGAGCTGACCAACCTCAAGCGAAAACTGGTCACCGCCAGACGGGGGCATAAACTGCTCAAAGACAAGCGGGATGAACTCATGCGCCGTTTTCTTGACAAAGTGCGGGAAAACAAACAGATGCGCATGGAGGTGGAAGCCGATATCCGCAAGGCCAACATGGCCATGGAGGCGGCCCGATGTGCCATGAGCGACAAGGCACTGGATGTGGCACTGATGCTGCCCACCCAGGAAATGTCCCTGGAAGTCAGCGAGCAGAACGTTATGAGCGTTATGATTCCCGTGTTTAATATCAAGCTGCGCACCGCCAATCAGAATGACATCTACTCCTACGGTTTTGCCGAGACCCCCGGTGAGCTGGATGAGGCAGTCAAAGCGTATTCGGATGTGATGCCAAAGCTGCTTCGACTGGCAGAGGTGGAAAAATCCTGCCAGCTGATGGCTGCGGAAATCGAGAAAACAAGGCGAAGAGTCAACGCTCTGGAGCATGTTATGATTCCCCAGTATGAGGATACCATCCGCTACATCACCATGAAACTGGATGAAAACGAACGCAGCACCACCACCCGCCTGATGAAGGTGAAGGATATGATGCTGGCCGAGGCACACAATTACAACAGTTGACCCGGTATTCGGGTTGATAATGTGTGTTCAGCAAAGTAATATTACACGCTTTCAATGCCGCGGAAAACCTGCGGCATTTTATTATGTAATTAAGTTAACTAAATCGAAAATTATCAAAAATAGGTATTGTAAAAAAGTTTTCTCTCTGCTATAATATCCACATGTGTCTATGCAAATCTTTGAAGAGGAGTGTGAGATATGGCCGATAACAAAAATGTTGTTGATGCCGAGCATGCTTACGAAGAAATGGTGCGTTCACAAAAAGCCGATGCAAAGGCAAACGAGGCCCAGAAATATCAGGACCGCCGTTATGTTGGCACCAAAGAAACCGTAGGCTTTGTGCTTTGGGACGCTGCCCAGAGCTTTAATATCAACAGCCAGTCCAGCCGTTTCATCACCAGTATCGTTGAAATTGACCTTCGTCTGCAAACCATCGCATCCGCTATCAACAGCGTGTGGGATATTGTGAACGATGTGTTCTTTGCCACCATGGTTGATAAAACCAGAACCCGCTGGGGTAAGTTCAGACCTTATCTTCTGTTCCTTGCCATCCCCGGCTGCATTCTGACCATGCTCTATTGGTTAATGCCCAACATGTTCGGCGGCAGAGCCAGCAACGATGTGATGAAATTTGCATTTTATTTTGCACTTACCATCATCCGTGAGGGTATCGGTACCTTCCAGTCCATTGCCCGCACCGGTCTGATGTCCACCATCACCCCCCACCCCAATGACCGAACAAGGTTGATAACCATTGCAAACTTTGCCTCCGGTACTTTCGGCGAGAAACTGCCCGAGCAGCTGCTTGACGTGCTTATCACCCTGATTCAAAACGGCATTATCGGCTCCGCACAGAGCCTTGCCGCTCTTTACACCGGCATTTTCGTTGGCATGGGCTGTTTCACCACCGTGGTTTCCAGCGGCGCATCCTTCTGGTTCTTTGCCAAGTCCAAAGAGCGTGTTATCCAGTCCATCAAGACTCCCAGCGTAATGCAGTCCCTCAAGTCCATTATCAACAACAAGCCCATGCTGTTGATTACCCTTTCCGATTTCCTCAGCGGTTTCTCCCTTGGCGGAAGCAAGAAAGACTACTACACCGATGTTCTGCACTTCCCCGCCATGACCATTGTGGCCGGTATCCCCGCCGCCCCCATCAGCCCTCTGAGCTACGCATGGGTGCCCTGGATGCGCCGCCGCTTCTCCAGCCGTCTGCTTTACATCCTTTCCAAGTACATCGGCGACATTCTTTATGTTCCCGTGTTCCTGTTCGGTATTACCGGCATGAAGACCACCGGCCCCAAGAAGTATGCCGGCGGTATGTACCAGAAGGTTGTTCCCATGGGCATTGCCATGGCCCTGTGGGAGGTTATCTGGACCATGTTCTACGGTCTGAAGAGCGTTATCGGTACCGAGCTTTACAACGAAGCCATGGACTACTGCGAATGGAAGAACGGCTACCGCACCGAGGCTATGACCTCCGTTGCCAAGGGCCTTGCCGCAAAAGTTGCCTCCAGCGCCAGCAATGTTGTTACCACCGCCCTCAAGGGTTGGATCGGTTACGACACCTCCGCTTTCAAGGCCGGCGTAGAGCAGCCTGACAGAGTTAAGTTCTACCTGTTCGCCATGTACACCATTATCCCCGCCATCACCGGTTCTTTGGGTGTTATCCCCATGCTGTTCTACGATTTGAACAACAAGAAGAAAGAAGTCATGTATGCCGAGCTTATTGAGCGCCGCCGCATGATGAGCAACACGGTTGGCAGCGGTAATGCCGAGGATATCGCCCTTGTAGCCGCCGCGCAGATGAGCGTTGGCGAAATGAACAAGGACAAATCCCTTGACGACTAAACATAACAAGTTAGAGCCATCTTCGGATGGCTCTTTTCTTTTGCTCCCTTGAATCCATAAACGGAATGTACTATAATTATTATTTGAGATACCGTACCATTCATCCCCGACATAAAACCGGGAATACTTATAAGGCAAAACAAAAAAATCATTGTAATCTGCAAATACTGTATCGGAGAAATCAAGATGAAAACCGTCCGTTTTAATGTGAGCGGCATGACCTGCGCGGCGTGTCAGGCCAATGTGACAAAGGTTGTTGAGCGCCTGAATGGTGTTGATACCGTCAATGTGAATTTGCCTGCTGCCTCCATGACCGTGATTTTTGACGAATCCCGCACAAATGAAAATGAAATATGCAAGGCTGTCAGTAAGATAGGCTACGGGGCATCCGTTTTGAAAAATGCCGCTCAGACACTCAAACAAAGAAGAGAAACACAAAAGCAGACAGAACAGAAAGAGGCAGCCGGTGCCAAACGAAGGCTGATTGCATCCCTTTGTCTGCTTATCCCTTTGGTCTGTATCAAAATGGCTCCCATGACAGGGCTGCCCTTGGCCAGCGGAATCTCACCGCTTTTTTCCGCATTTTCACAGTTGGTGCTTGCAACAGTCATTCTGATTATTCAAAGGCGGTTTTTTCAAAGGGGCTTTAAGGCACTCGTCAAAAGAGTGCCCAACATGGATTCCCTGGTGGCCATGGGCAGCGGCACGGCTTTTCTTTACAGCGTCTATTCCATTCTGTATGCCCTTTTCACAAGCCATGGAGGCAGCACCGAGGCAATAGAACAATTACCCCAAAAGCTGTTTTTGGAATCGGCAGCCATGATTGTGACCCTTGTGAGCATCGGGAAATATGCGGAATCCCGTTCCAAAGCAAGAACCGGTGATGCTTTGGACGGCCTCATCAGTCTTTCACCCGCCACGGCAAGAGTGTGGCAAAACGGTGAGGAGGTATTGATTCCCACCGAGGATATTTCGGTAGGAGATACCGTCATAATAAAGCCCGGCGATACCGTTCCCGTGGACGGCACCGTGCTCAACGGCAGCGGCAGTATTAACCAATCGGCGGTAACCGGGGAAAGCATCCCCGTGGAAGTTACCCCCGGCAGCAAGGTGATATCCGCCACCCGCAACGAAAACGGCAGTTTTCATATGCGTGCCGAGCAGGTTGGTGAAAACACCACCCTTGCCAAAATCATTCAGACCGTGGAGGAGGCAAGCACCTCCAAAGCCCCCATTGCACGGTTGGCAGATTCCGTCAGCGGCATTTTTGTACCCACCGTTTTCGGAATTGCATTACTGACAGCCATTGTATGGCTTCTTGTTGGAGAAAGTCCCGCATTTGCGCTTAACTGCGCCATCAGCGTGCTTGTTATTTCCTGCCCCTGCGCATTGGGCCTTGCCACGCCCCTTGCCATTATGGTTGGCACGGGCAAAGCGGCACAGCTGGGCATTCTGGTAAAATCCGCCGAAGCACTTGAAACCCTGCACCGTGCCGACACGGTTGTGATGGATAAAACCGGCACACTGACCTGCGGCACTCCCGCCGTTACCGATATAAAAATCTTACGCCCCGGTTTATCGCAGCGGGAATTCATTGCCATAGCCGCATCGGCGGAGCAAAACAGCGAACATCCTTTGGCGAAAGCCGTTGTATCCTTCGCAAAGAATATTCCTCTGCCCCCTTCAACAGATTTTACCGCTGTTCCCGGCAAGGGCATTCATGCGGTAATCAACCAAAAATGTATTGTGTCAGGCAGTGTTCCCTACCTGACCGATATGTGCCAAACGGATATTTTTGAAATAGAGGCAAAGGCT
>JAZRWZ010000378.1:0-1462 GCA_045599985.1 Acutalibacteraceae bacterium
AGCCCTTCTGCGGGTGAAAATGGTATTTCAGTTCGGCGTTGGAAAGCGCTTTTTCCGTCATGATGTTCCCTCCGTTATCCATGCTTCAAACGGCTTTTCGGCTGCTTTTTTCTGTTCAAAACTCTTCGGGATATATTACCATTATAGCATAACGGCAGTGGATTTCAATCGGGGAATCGGAATTGCCTCCAAGATTGATTTACGGGCAGTTGTCTGCTATAATGAAACCCGGAAAAACACAACGGAGGCGACAGAAATGATAGGTTCTTTCTCCATGCTTGAAATTGTAACAGAGGAAATGGCACAGAGAAGGCAGGAGGGCTGCACGGTTCCCGATTATGATTTGAAAAACGCGGATGACAAAGAACTCCTCAAAATATATGAGGAATTGTGCGGGCTCACCGTTCGGGAAGATTTCCCCTATGTGGAGCCCAATGCTTTGGAGGAGATTCTTCGGGAAGCGGAGGGCTGCACTTACCGCGAAACGCCCTGCGCCGAAACGCTGGAAAAGCAATATTACGGGGCGTGGCTCGGCAGAATCGTGGGCTGTATTCTGGGCAAACCCCTTGAGTGCCACCCCTTCGGCCGGGGCAACGGTAAATATGAGGGCTGGGAGTGCATCCGCCTCTGGCAGCAGGGTGCGGGGGACAGCTTCCCTCCCGCGGATTACATCAGCGGCAGTTCCTCTGCCGAAAAAGAGTACGGCTTCGGCCCTTACTGCCGGGACAGTCAGCGTGAAAACATCCGGTATGCCGAGAGTGATGACGACATCCGCTACCTTGTTCTTGGCTTGCTTGTGAATGAGAAATACGGCAATGACTTTACCCCGGAGGATATTGCGGATATGTGGCACAGATATCTGACCCCCGGCATGTGCTTCACCGCCGAAAGGGCGGCGCTGGCCAACAGCCTTGTTTGCCGCGAAAAAACCCTTGAGAAAAAAATCGAGTATTGCCACGGCAATATGAATCCCTTCCGCGAATGGATTGGTGCGCAGATTCGCGTTGACCACTATGGCTACTACAACGCGGGTGACCCGTTGGCGGCGGCAGAAGCGGCCTACCGGGATGCCATCTTTTCCCATGTAAAAAACGGCGTTTACGGTGCTATGTTCTTTGCCGCGCTGATTGCGGCGGCCTTTACCCAAAAGGATGTGAGGGCCTGCATTGAAACGGCGCTGACGGTGATTCCCAAAAAATCGCGGTTGTATGAGGATATCCGGTTTGCCGTGGAGGTCGGTGAAAGCGCCGGGGATGCGGCGGAGGCCTACCGCAGGCTGTGGAACAGATTCCGGGGTCTGAGCCCCGTGCACACCAACAACAACGCGGCGGTGTGCGTAACGGCGCTGCTGATGGGCGGCGGCGATTTTGTAAAGTCGGTTTCAACGGCAGTGGGTGCCGGGTGGGATACGGATTGCAACGGCGCAACCGTGGGCTCGGTCATCGGTGCCATGCACGGCAGC
>JAZRWZ010000379.1:0-1141 GCA_045599985.1 Acutalibacteraceae bacterium
GTTCATTCCATTGAGGATTACCAGAGAATCGTTCCTCTTTCCACCTATGCGGATTATGAGCCCTACGTGGACCGTATGCTCAACAACGGCGAAAAGCGCCTGATGTTCAACGGCATCAACCTGCGCGACGCCTCCTCCTCCGGCTCCGTGGGCAAGCCCAAAATGCTGCCCAAGGGTGCCAACGATTTGTGGAAGATGCAGTGCATCGGCTTCTCCGTTTCCGTTGCCACCGCTTTCCACCACATGCGCAAAAAAGGCATCAGAATGTGCAATCAGGTCGGCCCGCTGGCTGTGAATCTTTCCGGCCACAAGACCCCCGACGGCAAAATGAGCAACGGCGCGGCACAGATTCCTTTGAGAATGCTCAAGCCCATTCTGCCCTTCTTCTGCACCTCTCCTCTTCCTCTGCTGTTCCCCAGTCTGGAGGATAAACTGGATACCTCTTACCTTCATCTGCGCTTCTGCCTGGAAAACAAAAAGGTCAGCTACCTGGGCTCCATTGTGGTTACCCTGCTGACCCAGATGTTTGATTATCTGGAAGAAAACTGGGAGATGCTGTGCGACGATATCGAAAAGGGTATCATCAACCCCAACATCGACTGCACCGATGCCATCCGCAAAAAATATGAAAAGAAGCTCAAACCCAATCCTCAGAGAGCTGCCGAGCTGCGCCGCGAGTTTGAAAAGGGCTTTGATGACCCCATTGCTCCCCGCATCTGGCCCCGCCTGCAGTGGGCCTACGGCATGATGGGTTCCAACCTTTCCGTTTATGTGGAAAAGCTGCGCAAAAATATCGGCCCCGATGTGCCCATTCACAACATGGGCTACGCGGCGGCGGAGGGCTTCTTCGCCACCCCCACCGAGCTGGATGCCGATGATTATGTGCTCACTCCCTACACCGTTTTCTTTGAATTCCTGCCCTTGGGGGAGGATGAAGAAAAGGCCAACGATAATGTTAAGCCTCTGCTGATAAATCAGCTTGAGGTGGGCAAATATTACGAAATGGTGGTTGCCAACTTCTCCGGACTGTACCGCTACAAGATGGAGGATGTGGTAAAGGTGACCCGGATGCATCACAACACCCCCGAGGTCATGCTGATGTTCCGCCAGAACCTTACCATGAACGTGGCCAACGAAAAGA
>JAZRWZ010000380.1:0-18555 GCA_045599985.1 Acutalibacteraceae bacterium
CGGGGAAGGCACCGTCAACATCAAGGGCCGCAACCTGATGGACGGCCTGCCCAAGAATGTGGACATCACCTCCGAAGAGATTCGTGAGGCCCTTGCCGACACCGTGACCCAGATTGTGGATGCCGTAAAATCCACCCTTGAAAAAACGCCCCCCGAGCTGGCTGCCGACATCATTGACCGGGGCATCATGCTCACCGGCGGCGGCGCTCTGCTGCGCGGGCTGGACAAGCTGATTTCCGTTGAAACCAAAATCCCCGTGCTGATTGCCGAATCCCCTCTGGATTGCGTGGTCAGCGGCACGGGCCTTTGCCTTGAGAACGACACCTTGAGCGTAATCAGCAACAAAAAATACATCTAAATCGGGGAATCGCCATGCGACGCATGTTTCGTAAAACCGCAGTCAGAATATTTTGTATTGTGCTCGCCGCCCTGCTTGCAGGGTCGGCGATTGCCGCTTTTTCCCATAACGGCAGCTCTCCCCTCACCACGGTGACGGGAATCGTGTTTACCCCTGCCCAACGCCTTGCCGCCGCGGTGGCAAGAGGGCTGGGTGCCCTGCCCTTCTCCTTCCGCTCCTCCTCCGTGCTGACCCGGGAGCTGGATGACCTGAAGGCGCAAAACAGCGATTTGCAGAAGCAGCTGGTGGACTACGAAAAACTGAAAAAGCAGAACGACCTGTACCGCAACTTTTTAGGGCTGAAGGAAGAGCATCCCGACCAGACCTATTGTGAGGCCGCCGTCATCGGCAGAGATGCCGCCGATTACATATGCTCCTTCATCCTCAACAAGGGCAGCGCCGCAGGCATTGCCGTGCAGGACCCTGTCATTTACGGCAACCATCTGGTGGGCAAGGTCATTGCCGTTACCCCCACCCAGTGCACGGTACAGACTCTGCTGGACCCGAACTTTAATGTGAGCTGCTCCGAAATCCGCACGGGTACGCTGGGCTATGTGACCACCACGGTGGATTTATCCGCCCGGGGGCTTTGTCAGATGCCCAACCTGCCCGGCGACACCGCCATTACCGAGGGCGGCACGGTTTGCACCAGCGGCGTGGGCAATGTGTTCCCCGCCGACCTGATTATCGGCACCATCACCAAAATCGTGGATGCCACCGTGGATATCTCCGCCGCCGCCGTCATTGAGCCGGGCGTGGATTTCAGCACCCTGACGGGCGTGTTTGTAATTACCGATTTTCAGGGTCAGAGCGAATAAAAATTGATTTTTCCGCAGACAGAAGGGATGCCAATGAATTCTGTGTATTCCTTTTGGCAAAAGAGATTCGAACCCGATATTGTGTTCAAATCTCTTTTGCCTTGCCCCATTACCGTTAAACCGAAGAACTTTGTGAGGGAATTATGCTGATTGAGAAAGAAAAGCTGCTGCGAATCGAGCGTTACGCCGTTTTGGGTTTCGCTTTGCTTGTGCTTTCCGTTTTGCAGAATACCCCCCACTGCTTTCCCACGGTGTTCGGGTGCCGCGCCCTGCTGCTGGTGCCCGCCGTGGTGGCTATTGCCATGTATGAGCGGGATGTGGCGGGCCTGTTCTTCGGCCTTTTTGCCGGGGCTTTGTGGGATGTGACCTCCTCGGGCACCGACCACTACGCCATGCTGCTTGTGATTGCGGGCTTTGTGTGCGGCTCCCTTGTAAACAACACCCTGCGGGTCAACATTGTGACCGCCTGGCTCATGAGTGCCCTGTGGCTGGCGGTTTCCACCTTCGGCTACTGGGGTGTGCGCTATCTCATCGGCGGGCTTGATAACGCCCCTGCCATGCTGCTGCGCCGCTATGTGCCCGCCTTCTTCTATTCCCTGTTCTTATCCCCCTTCCTGTTTTTGCTTGTGCGGGCCATTGAAAATAAACTGAATCCCAAGGATTGATTTTTCTCTCCCCCGCCCCGTTTTTATTATCCAATCACAAGATACCGAAAATCAAAAAATACCTCTCCCGGGCGATTTTCGCCTGAAATACAACAAAAATCCCGATAATATCAACAGAAAGGAGCGCAAGCCCATGAATACCTTTGCCTCTCGCGGCCGCCGAATCGGTGCCATCTGCCTGTTTCTGGCGTTTTTTGCGCTGTTTTCTGTTGACCTTATCAAAATTCAGTTGGTAGACGGCAGCACCTACCGTGCCGAGAGCGCGGCGGTCTCCGCCCACACGGTTACCGTCAACGCCGCCCGGGGCGAAATCGTTGACCGCTACGGCAACGCCCTTGTTACCAACCGTCAGGGCTACGCCCTTGTGTTTGACGGCGCCTATTTCCCCACCCCCGACGAGCAGAGCAGCCGCAATGTGATTATCGTGAAGCTCATCAACCTGCTCAACGCCAAGGGGGAGGAGTGGAACGACACCCTGCCCTTGGAGCTTGACGAAAACGGTCAGGTGGTTTTCAAGGCAGACAGCGACTATCAGATAAAACGCATCAAGGCCGAGGATATGCTCAACCTGAACGAATACGCCACGGCGCAGAACTGCTTTGATGCCCTTGTGGCCCGCTATGATTTGCAGCAATACGAGCCCTTCACCGCCCTGAAGGTGGCCTCCGTGTGCCTTGCCATGAAGGAAATCGGCTTTGGCAAAAGCACCCCCTACACCTTTGCCAACGATGTTTCCGCCGAAACGGTGGCTTATGTAAAAGAGAAGAATGCCGAATTCCCCGGCGTGGATGTGGAAGTGGTGCCCTACCGCGAATATGCAGACGGCACCGTGGCCCCCCACCTGCTGGGCCGTGTGGCCGCCATCAATGCGGAGGAATACGCCGAGAAAAAGGACGAGGGCTACGGCATCAACGACGATATCGGTAAAGACGGTCTGGAGGCCGCACTGGAAAGCTACCTGCGCGGCAAGCCCGGCAAAAAAGCCATTCGCACGGATGCCAACGGCGCCGTGACGGGCACCGAATTTGTGGAGGAGCCTCAGCAGGGCAACACCGTGCAGTTGACCGTGGATTCCGGGCTGCAAAAGGTGCTTCAGGATGCCCTGCGGGATACCCTGCTGGATTATTCCGACAAAAACGACAACCCCGTTCCCCCTGCCGGGGCGGGTGTGGTAATAGATTGCAACACCGGCGAGATTTTAGCCTCCGCCACCTACCCCACCTACGATATCTCCACCTATTCCGAGAATTACGCCGAGCTGGCCGAGCAGGAGGCCGCCCCCCTGTGGAACCGTGCCCTGATGAGCTCCTACGCCACCGGCTCCACCATGAAGCCCTCCGTTGCCATTGCCGCCTTGGAGGAAGGGCTGATTGATACCGATTACACCGTTTACTGCAACGGCTCCTTCACCTACTACGACCAGCACTTCAAATGCGAGCAGAACCATGACCGCCTTAACGTGAACGTGGTGGCCGCCCTGAAGGAATCCTGCAACGTCTTCTTCTATGTGGTGGGCGACTTGCTGGGCATTACCAAAATGAATGAATACCGCACCCTGTTCGGCTTCGGTCAGGCAACGGGCTGCGAATTAAAGGAGAATATCGGCCGGTTAGACAGCCCCGAATACCGCGCCGGTCTCGGGCAGAGCTGGCTGCCCGGCTTCACCATTCAAAGTGCCATCGGTCAGGCGGGCAACCTGATAAGCCCCATTCAGCTTGCCAACTACTGCGCCACCATTGCCAACGGCGGCACCCGCTACCGCACCCATTTTGTGAAATCCATATTAAAATACGATAATTCCGAAATCGTGCTGAACAACGACCCCGAAATCACCTGCGAAACGGGCATTTCCCAACAAACCATGGATATTGTGCGCACGGGTATGCATCAGGTTTGCACCTCGGGCTACTGCTACCGCTATTTCCACGATATGGATAAACACATTGACCCTGCCGCCAAAACGGGCACCAGCCAGGAGTACCGCATGATTGACGGCCAATCCACCAAAATCAACAACGGCTTTCTGATTACCTACGCCCCCTATGAGGAGCCTCAAATCGCCATGGCTCTGGTGGGCGAGGGCATGACCAGCGGCGTGTTTGTGGCGCCCATTGCCAAGGCCGTGTATGAATACTACTTTGCGGAGGGTGCCGACATGGCCTCCGCTCAGGGCGAAAACACCCTGCTCGGCTAAATACTTTTTATGACGGCAACACCGTCGCAATCCTCAATCGTTCAAATACTTTCATGTTAGGAGAATGGCTATGGCTCAAAAAATCGTGTTTGCCTCCGGCAAGGGCGGCGTGGGGAAATCCTCCGTTGCTTTGGGGCTTGCCCGCACCCTGGCTGCCCGCAACATCAAGGTTCTGTTGGTTGATTTTGATATCGGCCTGCGCAGCCTTGACATGATGCTTGGGGTCAGCGAGCAGGTTGCCTTTGACTGGGGCGACGCTCTGCTTGGCAACGCCGAACCCGAAAACTGCATGATTCGCATGGATTCCCTTGCCCTCATGGCTGCTCCCATGGATTATGACGATGCTTTCGAGCCGGAGGCCGTGCGCTCCCTTTTCTGCGGCATAGAAGCGGATTTTGATTTTATTCTGTTTGATGCCCCCGCAGGCCTTGGCCGTGGCTTTGAGCTTGCCTGCTCCGCCGCCGATGCCGCCGTGCTGGTGACCACCCCCGACAGCGTGTGTGTGCGCAGCTGTGCCGCCGCCGCCCGCCGTTTGCGCCAAACGGAATGCAATCACCTTGCCCTGATTATCAACCGCTTTGAGGAAAAGCCCGTTATCAAAAAGAATCTTTTGAATATTGACGATTGCATTGATGCCGTGGCCGTGCGCCTTGGGGGCGTGATTCCCGAGGATGCTGCCGTGGTGCAATCCAGCGTGACGGGCAAGCAGCCCGATAAAAAAGCCCCCTCTTCCCGGGCTTATGACCGTATCGGCCGCCGTCTGTTGGGCGAAAAGGTAAAATTATTTGAGGATTGACCGTATGATTTCAACATCTACCGTTGCCGCCATCTCCACGGCGCAGGCCGCCGGAGGGCTTGGCGTGATTCGTATTTCGGGGCCGGATGCCCTGAATATTGCCAATTCCATATTTGTTCCCGTCAGCGGAGCCTCCCTTACGGCTTCCAAGGGCTACCGTGCCCATTTCGGCAAGGTCATCAGCGGGAACACCACCGTTGACGAGGCTGTGTGCCTCGTTTTTCGTGCCCCGCACAGCTACACCGGCGAGGATACCGCCGAAATCACCTGCCACGGCGGGCTGTATGTGACCCGGGCCGTGCTGCGTGCCGCTTTGGATGCGGGTGCCCTGCCCGCAGGCCCCGGTGAATTCACCAAACGGGCCTTTTTAAACGGCAAAATGGATTTGGCGGGCAGCGAGGCTGTGATGGCTTTGATTTCCGCCAAAGGGCAGCAGGCCGCCACCGCCGCCCTGAATACCCTTGACGGCCGCCTGAGCAAAGAGATTCGGGACACTGCCGACAAAATCATTGCCGTTTCCGCCGCACTGGCTGCGTGGGTGGACTACCCCTATGATGAAATTGAGGATACCGACAGCAGCACCCTGCTTGCCGTGTTCCGTGAATCTGCCGAACGCCTGCGCAATCTTTTGGCCCGCTACGACAAGGGCCGTGTTTTCACCGAGGGCGCGGATACCGTTATCGTGGGCCGCCCCAACGTGGGCAAATCCACCCTGATGAATCTGCTCAGCGGCTGTGACCGCTCCATTGTAACCGATATTGCGGGCACCACCCGTGATATTGTGGAGGAAAACGTGCGCCTTGGTGAGCTGATTCTGCGCATTGCGGACACCGCCGGCATTCATCAAACGGATAACGCGGTGGAAAGCATCGGTGTTTCCCTTGCCAAAAAGCGCATGGAACGGGCTCAGCTTGTGTTGGCCGTGTTTGACGGCAGCGAGCCTCTGACCGAGGATGATTATGCTATATTAGAAGATTGCAAAGGCAAACTGGTGTTGGGCGTGCTCAACAAATCGGATTTGCCCCAAAAGGCCGATGCCGAGGCCGTTGCCGCCCATGTCAACAGCGTGGTTACCCTTTCCGCCGCCAACGGCGAGGGGGAAAAGGAGCTGGAGCAAGCGGTTACGGCTCTGCTGAGCGCCGACGGCTTTGACCCGGATAATCCCTGCCTTGCCGGAGAGCGTCAGCGCCAGTGCTGTCAGCGGGCCCTGCGCCATCTGGAGGACGGCATTGCCGCCCTGGAAAGCGGCATGACCCTTGATGCGGTTACGGTTTGCGCCGACTGCGCCGTGGAGGCGCTGCTGGAGCTGACCGGTGAGCGCGCCACCGAGGCCGTGGTTAACGAGGTGTTCTCCCGCTTCTGCGTTGGCAAATAATAAAAAAACGAAAGGTGCGGTGATTTCACCGCCGCAAATCACTATGGAATACTTTGCCGAACAATATGATGTTGCCGTTATCGGCGCGGGCCATGCGGGCATTGAGGCCGCTTTGGCTGCTGCCCGTCTGGGCTGCCGCACCGCCATGTTCACCATCAATCTGGATTGGGTGGGCAACATGCCCTGCAATCCCTCCATCGGCGGCACCTCCAAGGGCCATCTGGTGCGCGAGATTGATGCTTTGGGCGGCGAAATGGGCAAGGCTGCCGATGCCAACACCCTGCAGAACCGCATGCTCAATTTGGGAAAAGGCCCTGCCGTGCATTCCCTGCGGGCGCAGATTGACCGCCGTGCCTACTCCGAATACATGAAAAATGTGTGCGAAAAGCAGCCCAACCTCTTTTTGCGGCAGGCCGAAATCATTGACCTTTGGCGGGAGCAGGGCGAATGGCGCCTGAAAACCCGTCTGGAGGCGGTATTCGGTGCCAAAGCCGTGGTGCTTGCCACCGGCACTTTTCTGGCAGGCAAGGTATATGTGGGGGATGTTTGCTACGAAAGCGGGCCGGACGGCATGTTCCCCGCCAACGAGCTGGCTGTGGCCCTTAAAAAACTGGGCGTTGCCACCCGCCGTTTCAAAACGGGCACCCCGCCCCGTGTGAACCGCCGCAGCGTGGATTTGAATCAGATGGAGCTTCAGCCCGGCGATGATGTGACCGTGCCCTTCTCCTTCACCACCACCAAGCCCATTGTGAACACGGAGCCCTGCTACATCACCTACACCAACGACGAAACCAAACGCATCATTATGGAGAATCTGCACCGCTCTCCCCTTTACAGCGGCCGCATTGACGGGGTTGGCCCCCGCTACTGCCCCAGTATTGAGGATAAAATCGTGCGCTTTGCCGAAAAGCCCCGCCATCAGCTTTTTGTGGAGCCCTGCGGTGCCCATACCGATGAATTATATATTCAGGGTCTGTCCTCCTCCCTGCCGGAGGATGTGCAGCTCAAAATTCTGCACAGCATTCCCGGCCTGACTCACGCCGAGGTGCTGCGCACGGCCTACGCCATTGAATACGATTGTGTTGACCCGCTCTGCCTGCGCTCCTCTTTGGAATTCTTTGATTTTGAGGGCTTGTTCGGGGCAGGGCAGTTTAACGGCTCCAGCGGCTATGAGGAGGCTGCGGCACAAGGTCTTGTGGCTGGCATTAACGCCGCCCACAAGGTATTGTGTAAAGAGCCCGTTGTACTGGACCGCGGCAGTTCCTACATCGGCACCCTGATTGATGACCTTGTAACCAAGGGCTGCTCCGACCCTTACCGCATGATGACCTCCCGTTCCGAATACCGCCTTGTGCTGCGGCAGGATAACGCCGACCGCCGCCTGACGGCTTTGGGCCATGAAATCGGATTGATAAGCGAGGAGCGTTACGAAGCCTTCTGCCGCAAGCTCGCTTTGATTGAGCAGGAGCGCGCCCGTATAGAGAGCGTGCCCGTGCCTCTCTCCCATGAAGTGAACGCCATGCTTGTTTCACGTGAAACATCGCCCCTTGTTACGGGCACCCGGCTGATTGAACTGCTGCGCCGCCCCCAACTGGATTACGATTGTTTGGCGCCCTTTGACCCCGACCGGCCCGACCTGCCTGCGGATGTGTTTGAGCAGGTGAGTCTGGATATCAAATACGAGGGCTACATTCAGCATCAGGAAATGCAGATTCGGGAAATGCGCCGACTGGAGCAGAAGAAGCTGCCGGAAGACATGGATTACAACACCGTAACGGGTCTGCGGCTGGAAGCCATTGAAAAATTGAACCGCATCCGCCCGGAAAGTGTGGGGCAGGCCTCCCGCATCAGCGGTGTGAGCCCTGCGGATATTACCGTGCTTTTGATTTATTTGGAAAGGATAAACAAGAATGATTGATACTGCCGCCCTGCTGCAAGAGGTCAAATCCCTTGGCCTGACTTTGGACGAAACGGCGCTGAGCCGCTTTGACCGCTATGCAGAAATGCTGGTGGAAACCAACCGGCAATTCAACCTGACCGCTATCAAAGAGCCCGCCGAAATCGCGGTGAAGCACTTTGCCGACAGCCTGAGCCTGCTTGCCGCTTTGGAGATTCCGGAAGGGGCCGCCCTGCTGGATATCGGCACCGGGGCAGGGTTCCCCGGGGTGCCTTTGCTGATTGCCCGGCCGGATTTGAAAATCACCATGGTGGACTCCACCGGCAAAAAGCTGAATTTCGTAAGAGAAGTGCTTTCGGATTTGAACCTGAGCGCAACGGTCATTCACGGCAGAGCCGAGGAGCTGGGCAGGGGAGAAATGCGGGAATCCTTTGATGTGGTAACCTCCCGTGCCGTGGCAGCGCTGAACGTGCTGTGCGAATACTGCCTGCCCTTTGTAAAAGTGCAGGGCACCTTTGCCGCCATGAAGGGGGCCAAGGGCAGTGAGGAGCTGGCTTTGTGCCGCACCGCCATTCCCACTTTGGGAGGCAAATACGGCACCACCAAGGCCTTCACCCTCTCCGACGGTGCGGAGCGCAATATCATATTGATTCAAAAGATATCGCAAACTCCGCCAAAATATCCCCGTGTATCGGCACAAATCGCAAAAAAAGCCTTATAATTTGCTTGAAAAGCCCCGTTTTGCGTCGGTTTTGCCCGATGAAAACAAATGGACAAAGCGCCCTCACCGTGCTATCATGAGTGCAACAAATCCGTTAACCCCTTGATGAATGATAAATCATGCGGTTAACAGAACGGTACTCGTGAAAACGGGGGAGGGCTTTTTTGATGAAAGGGCAGCCGTGCCGCGTGGGCGGCCAAATCCTTTTGATTCCGTTGGAGGAGATTATTCCCAACCCCAATCAGCCCCGTGAGCGGTTTCAAAAAGAGGAATTGCAGAATCTGGCCCAAAGCATAAGGCAAAACGGCATTATTCAGCCCATTGCCGTGCGGCAGACCGACAACGCCCAATATGAAATCATCAGCGGCGAGCGCCGCTTTCGTGCCGCGGGCATGGTGGGGTTAAGAAGAATGCCCTGCATCTTAATGGAGGCCGATGATGAAAAATCCGCTTTGTTTGCGCTGATTGAGAACATGCAGCGGTGCGATCTGGATTTTTTTGAGGAGGCCAGAGCCATTGAGCGTCTGCTGACCCTGTACGGCATGAGCCGGGAGGAGGTTTGCGGCAGGCTGGGCAAATCCCCGCCCACCGTTTCCAACAAACTGCGGCTGCTGCGGCTTTCCCCGGAGATTCAGCACAAAATCACCGCCAACGGCCTGACGGAGCGCCATGCAAGGGCTCTTTTGCGGCTGGACGAGGAAAAAGCAGAGCAGGCCATGAGTGTCATCCTGCAAAAACACCTGACCGTGAGCGAAACGGAACGGTTGATTGAACGGATGCTGCAAAAGCCGGAAAAACCCAATCCCGCCGTGGTCAAGCTCTTCAAAGACGTGCGGGTATTTGTAAATACCCTGAACCACGCGGTGGAAACCATGAAATCCGCCGGAATCGAGGCTAAAAGCGAAAAGACGGAAACCGAGGATTTCATCTGCTACACCGTGCGCATTCCCAAAAACGGCACCTGCCGCATCGGCTCCGCAAAATCCACGGGCTGAATGGGCCGTGCCCCTCACCACAGTGATGGTCGCTTGTTCGGCAGCGTATTGGTACCGATACGCCGCCGGGGAAACGATAATCATAAATCACCATATCTTTCTCTTTCACACCCACATCCAAAAGCGGAGGGAGCAGGCCAAACGGTCTGCTCCTTCTGCTTTTGTTGTTTCATGTTTCACGTGAGACATGAAATATAAACTTTACTCTTTTATTTTTTAACCCTTTATGCTATACTATGAGGGCTGAATGAGGAAAAAATCGCCTCGTTCGTCATAATACAAAGATAAAACCGTGCTTTTTTGGCCGGGGGAGGATACATTGGGTAAAATCGTTGCAATGGTAAATCAGAAGGGCGGCGTGGGCAAAACCACCACCGCCGTGAACCTGACTGCCGCCTTGGGCAGCATGGGTTACCGCGTGCTGTTGGTGGATATTGATCCCCAGGGCAATTCCACCAGCGGATTGGGCATCAATAAAAGAACGCTGACACATTCTTCCTACGATGTGCTGGTCAATCAGACTCCCGTGAAGGATGTTATTTTGAGCACTCCTTTTGAAAATGTGTTCATTCTGCCCTCCAACATGGATTTGGCCGGGGCGGAGCTGGAGCTGGTGACGCAGGATAAGCGGGAAACCCGCCTGAAAAACGCTTTGGCGGAGGCCAAGGATTATTTTGATTTCATTTTCTTTGACTGCCCGCCCTCACTGGGTGTTATCACCATCAACGCCCTGACGGCGGCGGATACCCTGTTTGTGCCCATTCAATGTGAATACTACGCTCTGGAAGGGCTTTCACAGCTTGTAACCACCGTGCGAACCATCAAGCGCCTGTATAATCCCTACATCGAGATGGAGGGCGTATTACTCACTATGTATGATGGCAGATTGAATTTAACACAACAGGTTGTGGCTGAGGTCAAACGCTGCTTCCCCAAAAAGGTGTATGCCACGGTGATTCCCCGCAACGTGCGCCTGAGCGAAGCGCCCAGCTACGGCCAACCCATTATCTACTATGACAAAACCAGCAGGGGTGCGGAGGCCTATATGGCTTTGGCAAAGGAATTCATTGCCCACAACCCGAAAGAATAAACAGAAAGGACTGCCGTAAGGCAGAAAAAAGCATATGGCAAGCAAAAAAGGCGGATTGGGCAAAGGATTTGATGCCCTGTTTATGGAAAATGCCATGGAGGAATCCTCGGCTGCTTCCTCCGTAAAACTGAATTTATTTGATATTGAGCCCAACAAGGAACAGCCCCGCAAGCGTTTTCAGGATGAGGCGTTAAGCGAGTTGGCGGCAAGCATTGCCCAACACGGCATTCTGCAGCCCCTGCTTGTGCGCCCCTTGCCGGATGGCAGTTATCAGTTGGTGGCGGGGGAACGCCGCTGGCGCGCCGCCCGCATTGCGGGATTGACGGAAGTGCCCGTTGTGATTAAGGAAATGAGCGATGAGCAGGCCGCCGTGTTTGCTCTGATTGAGAACCTGCAGCGGCAGGACCTTGACCCCGTGGAGGAGGCCAAGGGCATGCAGCAGCTGATGGATGACTACGGCCTGACCCAGGAGCAGGTGAGCGAGAAGGTGGGCAAATCCCGCCCGGCAGTTGCCAACGCCCTGCGGCTGCTTAAATTACCCCAATCGGTTTTGCAGCACGTGATTGAAGGCGCCCTTTCCGCAGGCCACGCCCGTACCTTGGCGGGATTAAACGATGAAGCGCTGATTTGCTCCGCCGCCAAAACCGTAATGGACAAACAGCTTTCCGTGCGGGAAACCGAAAAGCTGGTGAAAACCCTGACCGCCGTGAAAAAAGAAAAAACACCCCGCAAATCCGCAAGGGATTCCTATTTTGACGAGGTGGAGCTCTCCATTGGCAATGCTCTTGGCCGCAAAGCCAAGGTATTGACCAAAAGCGGCAAGGAAAACGGCACATTGGAAATCGATTTTTACGACAAAGAGGATTTAGCCCGCATTGCCGCCGCCCTGAGCGCGTTGGAAGAATAATTTAAAACCCCCGATTGTATTTCTAAAACGGAAACACAATCGGGGGTTTCGTTTTCAGTTCAGGATTCCCGCTTTCTCCAGCAGCTCCATGGCTCTTTGGTTATCGTCCACGCGCATGATGATGCCGGCGGTGCCGCTTTCTCTCTCAAAGAAAGCGTAGGAATACAGCAGGCTGATCTGATTTTCCGCCAGGGTGGAAAGCACCATCATCAGGCTGCCGGGCTTGTCGGGCACAACCACCTTGAGCACATGGTTGGTCTTTGCCATCCAGCTGTTCTCTTTCAACAGAGCCTTTACTTTCTCGGCATCCTCATCCACAATCATGCGCAGAATACCGTATTCGTCGCTTTCCGCAATGCTCATGGCTTTGATATCAATATTATTCTCTGCCAAAAGGGAAATCAGCTTTACCAGCTGACCGGGCTTATTCTCCAAAAAAACGGAAATCTGGGAAATAATCATGGAAACCCTCCTTACTGATTGTCGTAAAGCTTGCGCTTATCAATAATGCGCACGGCTTTACCCTCACTGCGGGTAATGGATTTGGGTGCCACCAGATGCACCTTGGCCATGATGCCGAGCATGGATTTTAAGGCAACAACCAAATTCTTTTCTATCTTTGAAATCTCGCTGATGGTATCGGAGAACATATCCTCCGTCATTTCCACCTCAATATCCAGCGTGTCGGTGTTGTTCACACGGTCCACAATAATCACATAATTGGCGGGCATGCCGCAGTTGAGCAGCACGGTTTCAATTTGTGAGGGGAATACGTTCACGCCGCGAATAATCAGCATATCGTCGGAACGGCCCATGGGCTTTGCCATGCGGATATGGGTGCGCCCGCAGGAGCAGGGTTCCTCGGTAAGCACACAGATATCACGGGTGCGGTAGCGCATCATGGGGAACGCCTCTTTATTGATGGCGGTAAACACCAGTTCCCCCTTGGCACCGTAGGGCAAAACCTCCTCGGTGACGGGGTCGATGATTTCGGCAATAAAGTTATCCTCGCAGATGTGCATGCCGTTTTGCGCGGAGCATTCATAGGCCACACCGGGGCCGCTGAGCTCCGTCAGTCCGTAAATATCATAAGCCTTGATACCCAGCTTCTGCTGAATATCTTTGCGCATCTCTTCCGTCCATGCCTCGGCACCGAAAATGCCGGATTTTAATTTCAGATTGTCGCGCACACCGGTTTCAATAGCGGTTTCCGCCAGATAGGCAGCATAGGAGGGGGTGCAGCAAAGCACGGTGGTGCCCAAATCCTGCATAAACTGCAGCTGCCGCTCCGTGTTGCCGGAGGACATGGGCAAGGTCAAGCACCCCGCTTTGTGGGAGCCGCCGTGGATTCCGGCGCCGCCGGTGAACAGGCCGTAGCCGAAGCACACCTGCAGCACATCGTCCTTGCCGCCGCCGGCAGCCACAATGGCACGGGCGCAGCAGGATTCCCACATATCAATATCGTGCTGTGTATAATAGGCCACCACACGCTTGCCCGTTGTGCCGGAGGTGGAGTGGATGCGCACGCATTGGTCAAGAGGCACGGCAAGGCAGCCGTAAGGGTAACCGTCCCGCAAATCCGCTTTGGTAATAAAGGGCAGCTTGTGCAAATCCTCAATACCCTTGATATCCGCAGGGGTCAGGCCCTTTTCTTCCATTCTTTTGCGGTAGAAGGGCAGATTGTTGTAAACATGCTCCACCTGCTTTACCAAGCGCTCGCTTTGCAGTTTTTTCAATTCCTCCCGGGGCATGGTTTCATACTCCGGCTGATAGTACCGTTCCATGTTGAACACCTCATCCGTGTGGCAAAGGGCAAAACCCGCTTGTCACCATGTTTCTGTTAAAGAATATTGTTAAGGCCTTCCCCGTTTTCCGCTCTTTTGAGCAGGGTTTGGGAGGAAAGCTGAGAAATATATACTTTCTGACTGCCGTCGGGTTGGGCACACACCAAAAAGGATTTGGGCAAATCGTTGCACACATTCTCCACCTGCCCGTTTTTTTCGGCGGAGGCCAAAAATTCCCGGGTGGGCTTGGAAACGGTGGAGGTATCCAAATCAAAAATACCCACAACGGTTTCGTCCGTGATGATTTTATCCAACCCAACGTGAAGATACATCCGTTTCTCCTTTATATGTTTTCCCGAAAATCGGGGAAAAAACAAATTTATTTTATCGGCAATCCACGCTGCCGTCCTTCACCTCAAACACCTTTCCCGTTTCGGAGCGGAGCAGCTGTGAAGGGTCACAGCAGGTGATGAATACCTGCCAGCTGTCAAGATAATTAAGAATGAATTTTTGCCTGCCCTCGTCAAGCTCACTCATCACATCGTCCAGCAGCACTACGGGGGCTTCCCCCGTAATCTGCCCCATGACGGAGGCTTCACTTAATTTCAGCGCAAGGGCGCAGGAGCGCTGTTGCCCCTGAGAGCCGTAAGCACGGGCATCCTTATTATTAAGCAATAATATCAAATCATCGGCGTGGGGGCCGAAGCCAGTGTATAACCGCCGCAAATCCGCTTCACGGGATTTTTGAAGGCCGTCCAGCAGTTTTTTTTCAATATCCTCCGCCGTCCGGTTCTCCTCATTTTTCATAAAGCTGTAATACAGACCGAAGGTTTCACGGGAGCTGCTGATACCCCCGTAAATTTGGGCTGCAAGGGGTGCCATTTGCTCTAAATATTGCAGGCGGTATTGCACCAGGGCCGCGCCCGTGGTGGCCAGAGAGAGGTCCCAGGGCTCCAAAAAAGAGGGGTCTGTTTTACCCTCCGCCACTTTGCGCAAAAGGTTATTTCTCTGCCCCAAAATACGCAGGTATCGGCTCATGATAACGGCATAATTGGGCTTGGTCAGGCTGATGGCAATATCCAGTAATTTGCGCCGTTCGGCGGGCCCGTCCTTCACAACGGATAATGTGGAAGGGGAAAAAACCACACAGCAGAATTTGCCTATCATGGCCCGGGGCGAATCGCAGGGGGAGCCGTTCAATATCAGTTCTTTGATTTTTCCCACGGTCATCTCCGCCGTCTGTTCTCTCGCCTCCGAAAAAAAACGGATGGCGGCACGGGCCTTTTCCTCCCCGTCACAAATCAACTGGGCGTTTTTGTGGGTGCGAAAGCTGTAACAGCCCGTAAAAAGCCACATGCTCTCTATCAGGTTGGTTTTACCCTGCCCGTTTTCGCCGTAGATGATATTCATGCGGGGGTCGGCCTCAATCACCGTATTTTTCAGGTTGCGAAAGCAATCGGCGCTGTGTCGGATGACTCTCATGGTATTATTCCACCGTGTAAATCACATTTTCGAATTCGGCGCTGTCACCGGGGCGCAGTTTTTTACCCCTTTGGGTGCAGACCGTGCCGTTTACCCGCACCTCGCCCTCCTGAATCACAAGCTTGGCGTGGCCGCCGGATTGCACGGCATCATTCATTTTCAAAAAAGAATCCAAACGGATAAACTCCGTGTCGATTTTTTTACTTATTTTCTGTTTTTCGGCAACTCTAACTTTAATCTTCATTTTTAAGCCTCACGGGAAGAATCAGGAATATGAAGGAATCCCCCTCGGGCGGAACAATCAGAATGGGGGAAACGGAGCCGTTGAGCATCACCTTGACTTCGTCGGTGTCGCACACGCGAAGGGCCTCAATCATGTATTTGTTGTTGAAGCCGATGGTGCAGTCGTCACCCTCCAGGCGGCAGCTGATGCGGTCACTGGCTGTGCCGAGGGAGGTAACACTGGAGATATCAATCAAGTCATTTTTGAAGACGCACTTTACGGGGCTCTTCAGTTTATCGGTGATAATCAGGGAGGTTCTGTCAATACTCTCTATCAGATTGCGGGTATTCACCGTTACCACGGATTTGGTGGTGGAGGGGATAGCCGCTTTGTAATTCAGAAATTCGCCGTCCAGCAGGCGGGAAATGATTTTGTAGCTGCCCAGGCTGAACACGATGTGGCGCTTGCCCACACCGATATTCACATCGCCGCCCTCCTCGCTCATGAGCTTTACCACTTCGGAAAGGGTTTTGGCGGGCACCACAAAGGTGAGCTCCTCATCGCTGTACTGAATGGTTTCGTTGCGCAGGGCCAGACGAACACCGTCCACGGCAATCAGGCGGATTTTGTCGTTGCCGATTTCAAACTTGATGCCGGTGTGAACAGCCTTGCTGTCTTTAATGGCAACGGAGAAGATGGTTTTGCGCACCATGTCCTTCAAAAGCAACTGGTCAATAGTGATGGGGTAGCCGTTGGAAACGGAGGGCAGCTCGGGGTATTCCTCCGCCGAAATTCCTATCAGAGTATACTCCGCCTCACCGCTCTTGATAACGGCAATGTTGCGGGCATCGCTTTCCACCGTAACAAGGTCGCCGGGCAAACGGCGCAGAATATCGCTGAGCATGTGGGCATTGAGCACAATGGAACCCTCCTGCTCATTGCGGGAGGCGATGGTGGTGGTAATGCCCATTTCCAAGTCGTAACCCGTCAGGGTAAGGGTACCGCCCTCGGCAGTAATCAGAATACCTTCAATCGCAGGGATGGCGGTTTTGGCAGAAGCTGCTCTTTGCACATTCTGGCAGGCTTCGGAAAGTTCCGATGTGTTGCATATGAATTTCATTTGGCGGTAGCCTCCTCGGTAATGAATATAGGTTATATGGATTAATAGTAGTAGTAGTAGGCCCTGTGGAAACTGTGGAAAACTCCCGCATCCGTTATATGGCAAAGAAAACGGAAAAATTTGAGGATGACGGGCGTGTGGAAAAAATTGTTAATTGTTATTCACAGGGTGTGCGTATGTGGATAATGTGGATAACCGATTGTTAATTGTGGAGTAAATTGGGGATAATTTTACAGATTTTTTCGCCCTTCAATGGCCTTTACAAGGGTGATTTCATCCGCAAATTCCAAATCCGCGCCCACGGGCACACCGTAGGCCAGTCTTGTAACGGCAACGCCGATGGGTTTCAATAAACGGGAGAGATACATGGCCGTGGCCTCACCCTCCACGGTGGTGTTGGTGGCCATGATGATTTCCTTCACCGTGTCGTCCTCCAGCCGGTGAATCAGCTCCTTGGCACAGATATCCTCAATGCCGATATCGTTCATGGGGGAGATGGCACCGTGAAGCACGTGGTAGAGGCCGTTGTATTCGTGGGTGCGCTCAATGGCATTCACATCCTTGGGCTGTTCCACCACACAGATAACGCTTTTATCCCGGGCGGGGTTGGAGCAGATAGAGCAAATCTCGCCGTCGGTCAGGTTGCAGCAGGTGGGGCAGCGGTGGATGGATTGCCGGGCAGCGGTGATGGCATTCACGAATCGCTCCGCCTCCGGCTCCTTCATGGATAACACATGAAAGGCAAGCCTTTGGGCACTTTTGCGCCCGATGGAGGGCAGGCGGGCAAATTCATCTATCAGCTCCTCTAAAGGAGCGGCAAATCCCGCCATGGATTAAAACAGGCCGGGGATGGAAAGGCCGCCTTTTGCCTCTTCCATACCTTTTTCCATGGCCTCGTCGGCCTTGCGGATGCTCTCGTTAACGGCGCTCATAATCAGGTCTTCCAGCATCTCCACATCGTCGGGGTCAACGATTTCGGGTTTCAGCTTCACGGCAGTAACTTCCTTTTTGCCGTTTACGGAGATTTCAACGGCGCCGCCGCCAACGGAGGAGGTAAACTCGCTGTTTTCCACTTCCTCCTGAATGCGGGCCATGTTATCCTGCATTTCCTGAATCTTTTTCATCATGTCGCCTCTGTTGGGCTGATTGGGAATTCTTGCTTTCATGTTCGGTTCCTCCGATTATTCATTATTATTGTTGAATGCATTGATTTTATTTTTGAGATCGGCCAGGGGATTGCCCGGGTCGTTCTTTTTTACTTCATTATCCTTTACCGCCAGCTTCAGCTTTTCGCCGGTAACGGCAAATACGGTTTTGCGCAGGGCAACGGAGTGGGATTCGGATTGAATGAATTTGAACAGCAGGGGATTGTCGGTGCGAATTACCAGATGAGTGCCCTTACTCACAAAAGCGGTGGTGTTGGCCAGCAGCACGGATAAAGGCATATCCAGCGCTTTTAACTTATCCACAACCTCGGGCCATGCTGTGAATTCACGGCTGCCCTCGGCAGGGGCGGAAGAAGCGGGAGCGGGCTCCTGCTCGGGAATAAAGGGTTCCGGCTCCTCAACGGGCGCGGGCTCCGGCTGTTTTACGGGCTCCGGCTGTTTTACGGGTTCGGGCTGTTTTATCGGTTCCGCCTGTTTTGAGGGAGCGGTAATAACGGGTGCTTCCGTCTTTTTGGGCGGATTCACGGCTGCGGCAGGAGCGGAAACGGGAGCCGACGCAGCAGCGGCAAGGGGAGCGGAAGCCAGTTTTTGCTCCAAAGCGGCAATGCGGCTGACTAAATTGTTGATAACTTCATTATCAATGCTGCCGCCCTCGGATTCAGCCTTGAAGGAGCACATTTTGATAACGGCCGCTTCCATCTGAATTTTTTTGTTGACGGCATTCTTCATGCTTTTGCCTGCCGCCTCCAGAATATCCAGACAGTTGAGGATGGCGGAGAGCTTGAAACGGGCGCTGCGTTCCTTTAATTGCTCCAGCTCCGCCTTGGGGCAGATAATCAGGGGGCCGCAGTCCTTCACGGTTTTGGCAACCATCAGGTTGCGAAAATGCAGGGTGAGCTCGGTGCAGAGGCTCTCAATATCGCAG
>JAZRWZ010000381.1:0-17067 GCA_045599985.1 Acutalibacteraceae bacterium
TCCCGATTTCAATCCCGCCAGTGTTCCCGTGACTCTCAGCGGCGACAAGGTAGTTGACAGACTGGTGGAAATCGGCGGTGAAGAATATCACATCACCTGCCTTTCCATGGGTAACCCGCACTGCGTGGTGTTCTGCCCCCGTGTGGATGCCATCAAGATGGATAAGGTCGGCCCTCTGTTCGAAAACGCCAAGATATTCCCCAAGAGAACCAACACCGAATTTGTTCGTGTTGTTAACGAGAATATGCTGAAGATGCGCGTTTACGAAAGAGGCAACGGTGAAACCCTTGCCTGCGGTACCGGCGCTTGCGCCGCTGTGGCTGCAGCCGTTGAAAACGGTTATTGCAAAAAGAATACCGATATCACGGTGAAAACCCTTGGCGGTGATTTGATTGTAAACTATACCGATAACGGCATTACGCTGACCGGCTACACCAAGCTTGTATACGACGGCGTTGTAGAATATTGATTTGCTGATGAAAAATCCCCTTGCACCTCGGTGTAGGGGGATTTTGGCGGTTATATTGTTGTAATGGCTTCCAAAATTTGCTTAAATACGGGAGCAGCGCTCAAAGCGCCTTCACCGCCGTTTTCGATAAAGACGGTAACGGCATATCGGGGATTTTGATATGGAAAAAAACCGGTAAACCAGGCGTTATGCTGTTCCTTATTATCAATAAATTGTCCGGTTTGTGCGGTTGCGGTTTTTCCTGCTGCGTCAACTGTATTCGTATCTGCTCTTTTTCCTGTTCCCTCTGTCACAACCGCTCTCATTGCTTCACGTAAGAAATCGGCAGTGCTTTCCTTTATCACTTGCTTTTCATCGGATTTCGGGTAATAGGTAATGTTTCCGTTACTGTCGGTTTTCCCGATAATCAAACGCGGTGTATGGCAGATGCCGCCGTTTGCAATGCAGGCTGTCATGGTGTTGATTTGCAGGGGAGTGGCCAGTAATGTTCCCTGCCCGAAGCTGAAGTTGGCTTTTGCAGCATCGGAATCCAAATCGTTTTCTGTTGGCAGATTTCCGGCGCTTGATACGATTCCTTCGGCGAGAATTGCCGATTCTCCGAATCCGAAATCTTTTGCTATATCAAGAATAACATTTTTCGGTATTGAACTGGCAAGCTGAATGAAATACAGATTGCAGGATTGAGCAATAGCAGATTTTAAATTTAATTTGTTGTGTCCTTTTACGTTGTGGCAATGAAAACAAACACCGTTAACATCCAACCTTCCGCTGCAATCAAAGTATAAATTCGGGTCGATTCCGTATTCCAATGCAGCAACAGCGATTACCGGTTTGAAAACCGAACCGACGGTAAAAGGCAGAAGGGCGCGGTTAATGAATGGGCTGTCAGGATTTTTTAACGAATCCGCAATTTTGTTGGGGTTATAAGCTGGCCGGGAGGCGATTGCTTTGATATCTCCCGTTGTTACATCGCTGATGACTACGGCGCCGCATGATATTTGATTGTTGTCCATCACCGTTTCCGCAATCTGTTGAATCATTTTATCAATTGTCAGGATGACTCCCGATTTTTGAACGGTATTTTCATTTCTTACCTGAATACCGTCTCCGGACATAGATTGCCCACGGCCGTTCACATCAAAACTGACGGATACGGAATATGAATTTTCAGATAGTAAATCCTGAAAGGATTTTTCGAGTCCGCACACACCGTTTCCCGAAGAATCCGTGTAGCCGATGATATGGGAACAAAGTTGATTACCGCTGTACCTTTCAAAGGTTTTTATTATCTTAACAGCGTTATTGCCTTTTGCGTATCCGTTTAACGGTTCACAGACCGGTTTCCCTTTCATAAGACTTTCTTTGATTTCGGCGGCCTGCTGCGCATTACAGTGGAGGTTTACAAAATCAATTCCCTCATCCTGAGGTAAAATGGCAGCAAAATAACGGGGTGTAATATCCACAAGCGGGTTCATATTGCAATCCCATATCTGCCCTTTGACTTCGCTGATTTCCATTGTTTTTCGGCCGTTGGATGCTGCGGTCGTTACGGCAAATGAATGAATGATATAGCTCATTCGTAAAGTTACGGACAGATAAAATAATACTAAAATTCCGAGACACAGTGCTGCTCTTTTTTTCAAAATGAATCACCCGATAATAGCATTTGCCGTTATCGGGTGATATTTCGTTCTATATTTTGGTGCGGATTACAAAATAATGCAGATTAAGCCGCTGCAGCCCTCATTGATGATTTTTTCAAGGGTTTCCTGTAATTTTACCCTTGCATCGGAGGGCATACGGTAGAGCTTGTTGTGGAGTCCTTCATTCACAAGCTCGTGCAGGGATTTTCCGAAAATATTACTCTCCCAGATTTTGGCGGGATTCTCTTCAAACTCCTTGAGAAGATACATAATCAGTTCTTCGGATTGGGATTCGGAGCCCACGATGGGAGCCACCTCGGTCTGAATATCTGCCCTCATCATGTGAATGGAGGGGGCGGATGCACGCAGACGAACGCCGTACCGACCGCCCTGTTTCATGATTTCCGGCTCCTCCAGTGATAATTCGTCAATGGTGGGCATTACAATGCCGTAGCCGGTTTGCTCAACTTCATCCAATGCGTTTTGAATTCGGTTATATTTCTTTTTGATTTCGCTTAAAGCAGAAATGTGCTGCATTAATTCCTGCTCATTTCTGGCTTCAATTCCCGTGTTTTCTGCAAGAATCCTGAAAAACAGAGCCTGCTTTACCGAAATATGGACGCAGGCGCACCCGGTTGCCAGATCGACGCTTGTGATTTGTGTGCTTTCAATATTTTCATTATTTTTCAATGCCTCGGTAAACATGGGAATTTCCCGGATATGGTGCAGATCAACGGCACAGTTTGAAACTTCGTCGAAGATATCTTTTCTGAGCCAGTGATTGCAGGGCAGACCAGTTATCCATTGGGGTAAACGGCACTGAATCTCTTTTAACGGAAATTCTGAAAGAATACCTTTCAGTATATCCGTAATTTCTTTTTCGGTTAATTTCGTACAGTTAACGGGCATAACGGGAACATTGTATTTTTGGGTGAGTGTTCCGGCCAGACTTTGAGAGACGGGGCTTTGAGGATTGACACAATTAAGCAGAACCAGAAACGGCTTGGAAAGTTCGTTTAACTCCTCAATAACGCGTTCCTCGGCTGCTTCATATTCTTCCCTGGGAATGTCACTGATGCTGCCGTCCGTGGTTACAACAAGGCCGATGGTGGAATGCTCCGTTATCACTTTTTTGGTGCCGAGCTCCGCTGCCATATTAAAAGGAATTTCCTCATCAAACCAAGGGGTCTTTACCATGCGGGGGTTATCGTTCTCAATGTAGCCGATTGCACTTGGTACGATGTAGCCTACACAGTCGATCATGCGGATATTCATGCCCGCTTTATCGGGCAGGGTAATGTGCACAGCCTCCTCGGGGATGAACTTCGGTTCAGCTGTCATAATGGTTCTGCCCGTGGAGGCTTGAGGCAATTCATCGGTTGCTCTGTCCCGCCTTGCTGTATCGGTAATGTTGGGGATTACCATCTGTTCCATGAATCGGCGGATAAAAGTGGATTTTCCTGTTCTGACGGGGCCAACCACGCCGATGTAAATATCGCCGCCTGTCCTTGTTGCAATATCCTTGTATATGCTCGTGCCTGTTGCCATAAAAAATTCCTCCGTATGCTCATCATTTGTTAATAGGTATGAGCACGGCGGAGGAAATATGATTGAAACAAGGGATAATATTCTAATTTGACGCGGCGAATTTTGCCGCCTCGGTGGTGGCGAGAGTATCACACCTTTCGTTTTCGGGGTGGCCGGCATGACCTTTGACCCAAACAAAAGTGTATTTATGCTGCTGCAGTAAACTCATCAGCTCTTTCCATAATTCAGGATTCAGAACGGGGGTTTTATCGGATTTTTTCCATCCGTTTTTCATCCAGTTCCATACCCAGCCCTTCACAATGGCATCGGAAAGGTATTTGGAATCTGTATAGATGGTGAGATTGCAGGGGACCTTTAACTTTTTTAAGGCGCTGATGAGAGCGGTTAATTCCATTCTGTTATTGGTGGTTAGTTTTTCTCCCCCGGATATTTCCATTTCGTGGGTGCCGTAACGCAGAATGGCACCCCAGCCTCCCGGGCCGGGATTTCCCGAGCAGGCACCGTCTGTAAATATTAAAACATCTTTATACTCCGGCATAAACGACTCCGTAATTGAAAATTGATTTGTGGTTACTATATCATTTTTGCCTCCATAATACAATAGAAATCGGGATTATTGATACAAAAATAAGGCAATAATACTGTTACTTAATTTCATATGATTTCAGTAACAGGAGGTAAATACGGTGAAAGCAGTGATTATGGCAGGGGGAAAAGGAGAAAGGTTATATCCGTTAACAGCCGAAACGCCAAAGCCGTTGGTAAGAATTTCCGGCCGGCCGATTATGGAATATATTTTGGCGCTGCTCGAGAAAAACAGGTTTGACGAAGTGATTGTGACTTTGGGCTATCGAGGTGAAGAAATAGAAAAATATTTCGGTTCGGAATTTGGCTCTTTTAAGATTAAATACAAAAAAGAACCGTTTCCGTTGGGAACGGCAGGGGGAGTAAAGAATGCAATCGGCCGCATGAAAGAACCTTTTCTTGTCATCAGCGGGGATGCCATGTGTGATTTTGATCTTTTTGATTTGATGGAATCACACCGCCGTTCCGATGCTGAGGTTACGATTGCGTCCTATTCTGTAAACGACCCCAGAGAATACGGAATTATCGCTTCCGACAAAGAAAACCGGGTGATATCTTTTCTTGAAAAGCCGGGCTGGAATCAGGCGGTCACCGATTTGGTCAACACGGGAATCTATGTGATTTCTCCCGAAGTAATGCGATATGTGCCCGTTAATGAATACTATGATTTTTCCAGGCAGTTGTTTCCCTTATTGCTGGAAAATAATGTTTTGATTCAATCTCGTAAAATGGAAGGATATTGGTGCGATATTGGAAATACAAGTGCCTTGCACCAATGCCAAAGGGATATGCTGAACGGCAAAATTCATCTGCCTGCCATGACTGTAAAGGAAGAAGACTTGCCGGTCGGTAATTACCGTATCATACCGCCTTGTCATATCGGGAAATCGGTTTCCATCGGGGAGCACGCCGTTATCGGCCCATACACGGTGCTGGATGATGGGTGTAAAACAGGCAATGATACCCGGATAGAAGATTCCGTTATCGGCTGCCGGACTGTGATTGACGGGAATGTTTCTATATTTGACTCTTTGGTGGATTGCGACTGCGTTATCAATGAGCACGCACGGTTGAACGGTGGTTCCGTGTTGGGAGAAGGCGCTCTGGTTGGCAAAGAAGCGGAAATTAAGCCCGGTACCGTTTTACCTCCGAAATCTGTTGTTGATGGCGTGAATAATAAGGATGCGTTTGTTTCAAGTTCTACCGTATCTTTTTCCTCTCCTTGGCAATTTGCCCGCTATGCATATGCTTTGGGATTAACGAAAGCAGGCAGGAGGGTCTCTTTATGTTACGAAACCTCGCCTGTTTCTCTTTCTCTTGTTCATGCAGTTAAGTCCGGCTTCTATGCTGCCGGCAACACCGTTTTTGAATTTCCGGATTCTTTTTGTGCCCAAACCATGTTTTTTACCGTTCGTTACGGAACGGGAGTGGGAATTCATATTGATGCCGGGGGCGGGATTTCTGTTTATGCTCAAGGTGGGTTGCCTTTGGATTGGGTCACGAAAAAGCAGATAAACCGCAATCTTATGATTACCGTTTCGGATAACTACTTTTCTTCCCGACAATATCTTCAAAATGACGGTAACAGCGCGTACAAAGAGTATCTGCGCGGTATGTGTGCCAATTCGGATGTGAGATTTGTTAAAATTCACTCGAAAAATCACTTGATTCAAAAGACAGCAGACGAATTGTTCGGCGACAGAGTAGAAGGTGTATCGGAATTTTCCGCCTTTTTCGTTTCTCCTGACGGGATGCAGGTAACGGCAAAGGATGAGAAGGGTAATGATGTTGCGTATTATTCCCTTCTTTCCCTGTGCTGTGAAGCGATGCTGAGAGAACACCGCGATATTTCCGTACAATACGCTGCACCGGTGACGGTAAATTTGGATTCCGAACAAAACGATGCCAGAATTTTGCGCTATCTGAGCGAAAGTGACGGTATTTCCGACGGGGAAGCAAGGCGGTTGGCCGCAAGGCAGTTGTTTTTACGTGACGGATTGATGATGGCGGTTTTTGTGAGCGGTATTATGAAAAAATCAGGAAAATCACTTTCCGATTTGACTGAACCCTACCGAAATGTTATCAACAAGACAAAGAGTATTCGGCTCTCGGTTAATCCCACACGGATTTGCGGAATATTGAACGGCGAAACGGATTGGAACGGCAGCGGTGAAGGGGTTTTTGTGGCTTACGGTGATGCTTCGGCTTTGATAATTCCGGATGCAACAGGGCTATGGGCAACTGTTTTTGCCAGAGCCGACACCATGGAGGCTGCAGAAGACCTGACCGGAGATATTGAAAGAAAAATAGGACTTGGGAATTCCTGAACGATGCATGAAAAATCTATCTGCGATGCATGAAAATCTAAAGGTTGACATAAATTTAAAAATAAAGTATTATAACAAGATGGAAAATGTTGTTTTCCGCTTGTTACATAATGATTTGACATTTTATATACAAAAGGAGAAATTATGCCCAAGAAAAACAAACAGTCGGAATCTGCCGAATTTGTTGCAAACGAAAAAACCGAAAACAAAACCAAAAAAAATCAGAAAAACAGTTCCCGCAAGCAACAGGGGAAAAACACTAAACAAAGCAAAACCTCAAGACCCGGCAAAAACACTCCCCGTACCGAGCGTTCAAAAGAGAAATCTGTTATGAACAGTTCTGCTGTTGCTCAGCAGCTCCCTGCCGAGCAGAAGAAGAGCCCCCGCACCGGCAAGAAACAGACCGGCTCCAAAAAGAAAAAGACCGGCAAGCCCATTCGTATCGCCTTCCTCGGCGGATTGAATGAAATAGGCAAAAACATGACTCTGTACGAATATGATAACGACATGATGATTGTGGATTGCGGTCTTTCCTTTCCCGATCAGGATATGTTCGGTGTGGATATGGTGATTCCCGATTTCACCTTTGTGCAGCGCAATGCCGATAAAATCAAAGGCATCGTCATCACCCACGGTCACGAGGACCATATCGGCGGCCTTGCCTATCTGCTCAAAACCGTCAATATTCCCGTTTACAGCACCAAATTGACCATCGGCCTGATCGAAGGAAAACTGAAAGAACACGGCTTGCTCGGCTCCGTTTCGCTGAATGTGGTCGCTCCCGGGGATGTGCTGAAACTCGGTAAATTTAATGTTGAGCTTATCCATGTGAATCATTCCATCCCTGATGCATTGGCCCTTGCCATCAAAACCGATGAGGGCACCGTAATTCAGATGGGAGATTTTAAGATTGATACCACACCCATTGACGGCGAAATGATTGACCTTGCCCGCTTTGCCCAAATCGGTCACGAGGGCGTGCTGTGCATGCTTTCCGATTCCACCAATGCGGAGCGCCCGGGATTTACGGAAAGTGAGCGTAAGGTTGGCGAATCCTTTGAAACACTGTTCCGTAAGGCAGGAAATCGCAGGATTCTGGTGGCAACCTTTGCATCCAACATTCACCGCGTGCAGCAGATTATCAATGTTGCCAAAGCCCTTAAACGCAAGGTTGCGTTGTTCGGCCGCAGCCTCGAAAATGTGGTTTCCATCGGTGCCGAGCTCGGATATCTTGATATTCCCGATAATGTGCTGATAAACAGTGACCTCATCAACAAATATGCTCCCGAGGAGCTTGTTATCATCACCACCGGCAGTCAGGGTGAGCCTATGAGCGCTTTGACCCGTATGGCTTTTTCCGACCACCGAAAGGTTGAAATCTGCCCCAACGATTATGTGATTATTTCCGCCACGCCCATTCCCGGCAACGAAAAAACCGTCAGCCGTGTTGTCAATGAACTGATGAAGCTTGGCGCAGAGGTTGTTTACGAAAAGATGTACGATGTTCATGTCAGCGGCCACGCCTGTCAGGAAGAATTAAAACTGATGATCGGCATCGTTAAGCCTCAGTTCTTCATTCCCGTTCACGGTGAACAAAAGCATATGCAAAAGCACGCCATGCTTGCCGAAAGTGTGGGAATTGACCGAAAGAATATTTTCATTGCCGACAACGGCGTGGAAATTGAAGTTTCCCAAAATGGAATCAAACAAATCGCATCTGTTCCTGCTGACAGAGTGTTGGTGGACGGTTACGGCGTGGGCGATGTGGGCAACGTGGTGCTTAAAGACAGAAAACACCTTGCCGAGGACGGTATCATTGTTGTTTCCGCGGCCATTGATTATGATTCCGGTGAATTGATTCAGGGCCCGGATGTCTTAAGCAGAGGCTTTGTATACTCCAAGAATTCCGAAGAGCTTCTGGAAGGTGCCCGCAGAATTGCCGAGGATGCCGTATTCTACTGCTGCGATAACAATATCCGTGACTTGAACGCAATCCGCAACCGGGTGCGTGATGCCGTGCTTAGGTATGTTACAGAAAAAACAAAACGCAGCCCCATGGTTTTGCCTACGATTCTTGAAGTGTAATTATGTGAGAAAGGAGCAGTGCCTGTGAAAAAAAGTCTTTTGCGCAGCCCTTTGTTTTCTTTGATAGTCATCATTGCAGCGCTGCTTTTTTCGGTGCTGACCGCCCGTTATTCCGTGTTGCTTGCCATAGCGGAAATTGCCTGTATTACGGCGGTGACGGTATGGCTTTTGGTCAGTCGTTTCTTTGCCGGTCGGCGTATTCGCCGCCTGATAAAAAAGTTGACCGAAAAGTTTGATTATTCGGATAACAAGGTGCTCAATAACCTTCCCTTTGCCGTGCTTGTTTGCGACAGTGAAGGCAAGGTGAAATGGTTCAGTGAAAAATTTCTGAATCGGGTTTTGGACGGGAACGAGCAAAACTTTGACGATGTGACTCAATTTACCAACGGCATGGAGTTGGATGAGATTGCCGGTTCACAGGAGTCATCCGTATTTTTGAACGGAAGATTTTACGCTGTATATTCCAATTCGTTCACGGTTGATGATTCATCCTGTTATGCGCTTTATTATCTTGATGTTACCGAATATCGGGAAATCAAAAATAAATATCTATCATCCAGACCCTCGGTGATTCTGATTAAAGCCGATAATATCGGTAATACCCGCCTGGATGTGCGTGACAGTGAGCGTGCCGAAATCCGCAGCATGATTGAGGGCATTATCGAGAACTGGTGTTCCGATTACACCTGCATCATGAAAAGGTTAAGCGATTCCCGTTACATCATTGTGGCAGAAAAAAATGATGTGGAAAAGATGATGGCCGATAAATTCTCGGTTCTCGACAAAGTACGTGTGCTTAAATACAAAAATATGGCGTTATCCTCTTCCCTTTCCATCGGCGTTTCGGAGGGCGAGAGTTACGCTGCCTGTGAGCGGGGCGCACGCCGTGCTCTCGAAATGGCGATGGGCAGAGGCGGCGATCAGGCTGCCGTAGCGGTAAAGGATTCCTATGAATTCTTCGGCGGGCTTTCCAAGAGCATTGAAAACCGCACAAAAACCCAATCCCGCGTGATTGCCTCTGCTTTGGCAGAATTGATTGATGCCGCCGACGAAGTGATTGTGATGGGCCATAAATGGCCGGATCTTGATGCTATTGGCGCTGCTCTCGGTATCTGTGCCGCTGCCAGAACCGCCAAAGTTCCTGCTTTTATTGCTACCGATGTTCATAAGAACCTTGCCGGTCCTCTGCTGGAAAGAATCAGTGAAAATCCCGATTACAACGGATTGATCATTGATGAAGCAGCTGCTTTGAAAAAGGTGGACAAAAAAACCTTGCTGGTGGTTGTGGATACCCATTTGAAGCATTATGTGGAATTCCCCGAAGTGTATCAGAAGGCCACCACCGTATTTGTGGTTGACCACCACCGCAAAACAATGGATTACATAGATAATGCTGTTGTGTTCCACCTTGACCCCAGTGCTTCCTCAGCCTCGGAGCTGGTAACCGAATTGCTCCAGTATATGAATCCTTCTCCCGATATCGACACATTGACGGCTGAGGGACTTTTGGCCGGTATCATGTTGGATACCAAAAATTTTGTGATTCGCTCCGGTGTACGAACCTTTGAGGGCGCAGCTTTCCTGAAGGAGAACAACGCGGATACCGTCAGTGTTCGCAAGCTGTTCAGCAATTCCATGGAAGTGAATCAGCTGCGCAATAAAGTGATTTCCAATGCCGTGATTCATAACGGCTGTGCTGTTTCAACAGCGGAATTTTCATCGCGTGATTTGCGGATTATCTGTTCGCAGGCAGCAGATGAATTGCTGAACATTACAGGCGTGAAAGCCTCTTTTGTGGTATTTCAGGCCGGCAGCGGCGCTTCTGTTTCGGCACGGTCTTTGGGAGAAGTGAATGTGCAGCTGATTATGGAGGCGTTGGGCGGCGGCGGTCATTTGACTATGGCTGCTGCGCAGTTGACCGATTGCACCGTTGATGAGACAAAAGCAAAACTGATTCGTGTTTTGGACGATACATTCAGCACGGTGAACGATAAAAACGATATTTCAGAAAAAGGAGAACAAAAACGATGAAGGTAGTATTGACACAGGATGTAAAATCCTTGGGTAAGAAGGGCGAACTGGTAAATGTTTCCGACGGTTATGCCCGCAATTTTCTTTTCCCCCGCAAGCTTGCTTCCGAGGCCAATTCACAGGCTATGAGCGAGCTGAAAAACCGTGAGGATTCCGAGCGCCATCGCCTGAAGGTGGAATTGGAGGAGGCCAAGGCCGCCGCTGCAAAGCTGGAGGGCAAAACCGTGAAATTTGCTGCCAAGGCCGGTGCCAATGGAAAACTCTTCGGCAGTGTTACCACCAAGGATATTGCCGAGGCAGTTACAAAAGAATTCGGCATTGCCATTGACCGTCACAAGATGGTTTGCGAAGATATCAAGATTTGCGGCACATATCCCGTTGATGTTAAATTCCCCCAGGGTGTTTCCGCCAAATTTTATGTAATGGTTACCGCATAAATCTGCTTTCGAAAGGAAAATCACCATGGCAGACAACGATATCATCTCCATTGAGAATATTGAGATGCCTTTCAGTATGGAGGCGGAGCAGGCGGTTCTCGGCAGTGTTCTGACAGAGCCCTCCTGCTTTTCCACCGTTTCCGTATTCTTGAGAACAGAATACTTCTATCTGCCCCAGCATCAGGCCATTTTTGCGGCTATGGTGGATGCGGATTTCAGAGGCAAAATCGACCCGCTCATCATTTTGGACGAGCTGGTCAAAAACGGTACATATGAAAATAACGCCGGGCGTGAATATCTGTTCCAAATGGCTCAGATGGTTCCTTCCACGGCCAATGTGGAAACCTACGCCAAAATCGTTCGTGAAAAGTACTACATCCGCGCGTTGATTACCGCTTCCAAAGAAACCATTGACGATGCCGCCTCCCAAAAGGAATCCGCCGATGTTTTGCTGGATGGCGCCGAGCAAAAGATATACAACATCCGGCAGGGCCGCAGTGTGGATGCTCCCTCTAAATTGGGAGATATCATCGTAAACGATGTGTTTGAGAACCTGAAAAACCTTTCCGGTGAGGATGCCGATAAGTACAAGGGCTTTACCACGGGCTATTCGGAGCTTGACCGTATCCTGACAGGTCTGAACCGTTCCGACTTTATTCTGGTCGGTGCCCGTCCTGCCATGGGTAAAACAAGCTTTGCCCTGAACCTCGCCCGTAATGTTTCGGCAATCGGCAAGCGCAAGGTGCTGATGTTCTCTTTGGAAATGACAAAGGAACAGCTCGCTTCCCGTGTTTTGGCCACGGAGGCCCGTGTATCCAGCATGAAAATGCGCACGGGTATCATTGCTCCCGATGAGTGGGAAAGGCTTATGCAGGCCGCTTTGGCATTGAAAGACTGCGAACTGTATTTTGACGATACTTCCACCATTACCGTTTCCGAAATGAAGGCCAAAACCCGCAAGCTCGGCGGTGTGGAATGCGTCATTATCGACTACCTTGGTTTGATTACCTCCGGTAAAAGAGTTGAGAACCGTACTCAGGAGGTCAGTGAAATCACCCGTAATCTTAAGATGATGGCAAAGGAATTGAATATTCCCATCATCTGCTGCGCCCAGCTGAACCGCGGTACGGAGGGCAGAGGAAAAAGCCACAAACCCCAGCTTTCCGAATTGCGTGAATCCGGCTCTATCGAGCAGGATGCCGATATTGTAATGATGCTCTACCGCGAGGATTATTACGCCACCGAAAAAGAGGATGACGGCCCCAAAGAGGAAGAGGTTGCCGCCGCCAAAACCGTTGAGGTTATTATTGCCAAAAACCGTCATGGCGAAACCGGCAGCGTTATATTCACATGGGACGCCGAGCATACTCTCTTTATTCCACAGGAGAAAATCCATGATATGTAAGGTGCGCAAAACCATTTCCGACCACGCCATGATTGCCAAAGGCTCGAAGGTGTGTGTGGCAGTTTCCGGCGGGGCGGACAGCATGGCTTTGCTGAATGTTTTGAACACGCTGCAAACCGAGCTTGATATCACCTTGTGTGCCGCCCATGTAAATCACGGCATTCGCGGAGATGAGGCGAACAGGGACGAAGCCTTCGTTACAGCGCAATGTAAACTGCTTCAAATTCCTCTTATCAAAATCGCTCTTGATGTTCCCGGGGTATCGGCCAAGACGGGGGAGGGCCTTGAAGAATGCGGCAGAAGACTTCGTTATGAATTCTTTCAGAGTCTGGATGCGGATTATATTGCCACTGCTCATAACCTTGATGACAGAATCGAAACCTTTGTTTTTAATTTTGTGCGCGGCAGCGGTGTAAAAGGTTTATGCTCCATTCCTTATGTCAGAGGCAGCATCATTCGTCCTTTGCTGGATTGCTCCAGGAGTGAGATAGAATCCTACTGTGCCGGGAACGGTATCTCTTATGTGCATGATTCCACCAATGATGACACGGCCTATTCCCGCAACAGAATCCGTCATCATGTTTTGCCGGAATTTGCGGCATTGAATCCTTCGTTTGATGAAGCCGCTTTGCGCTGCTTTGATTCGCTTTGTGTTGATGAATCATACATGAATGAAAAAGCAAATGAGCTATTACAGACGGCTGAAAAAAGTGACGGTTATGATGTCGGTATTCTTCAATCTTCTCATCGGGCCGTACTGTCAAGAACTGTCAGAGCGATTGTCTTAAAAGAAACCGGAATCCAACCCAATCATCGGGAAATTGAGGATGTGATTCGGATTTTATCCGATTCCGGTCAGGTTCAGCTTTCCGGCGGGCGCTTTGCGAGAGTGCGTAAAGGGTTGCTGGATTTTCCTGATATTGAAGCGGCGACTTCATTTGCTTATCCTTTACACTCCGGTTTCAATGATTTTGACGGTTTTTCGGTATCATTGGATGTTTTTGAGCGAAATAACGACAAAAACTTTCAAAATGTTAACATAAAATCCAACATTTACATGTTAGACTGTGATAAAATCGTCGGTAAATTATGTATCCGAAACCGACGGGACGGCGACTCCGTTCGTTTTGCCCGCCGCGGATGCACCAAAACATTGAGGAAATTGTTTAATGAAGCAGCCGTTCCGCCGGAAAAGCGGGATGATATTCTGATAGTGAGCGATGAAGCCGGACTTTTGCTTGTTGAAGGCTTCGGCGTTTGCGAACGGGCTGCTGTTTGCGAAAATACGGAAAGAATTTTAAAAATATCGCTTGGGAGGAAATGAAAAATGATTGAGGATGCGGAAAGAATACTTATCAGTGAGGAAGAACTGGATGCGATAGTGACCCGTCTTGGCAAACAGATTACCGAGGATTATCGCGGAAAAAAGCTGCTGCTTGTCAGTGTGCTGAAGGGCGCAGTTGTTTTTATGACAGACATAATGCGAAAAATAGAGCTTCCCTGCCGAATTGATTTCATGGCAACATCCAGCTATGAGGGCGCCCAATCCACCGGCGTTGTAAAAATCGTGAAGGATCTTGATGCCGATATTGCCGGCTGGGATGTGCTGATTATTGAGGATATTCTGGATTCCGGCCGCACCTTAAGCTATATTACCGAATTGCTTATGACGAGAAATCCCAACAGCCTGAAGATTTGTACTTTGCTGGATAAACCCAAAGCCAGAGTCGTAAAGTCTGTTCAGCCCACCTATGTGGGTGCCGAAATCGAAAATGAGTTTGTAATCGGCTACGGCCTCGATTACAATGAAAGATACAGAAACCTGCCTTATATCGGTATCCTGAAGCATGAAATATATGCGAATGACTGATAAAGGCTTTACCACTAAAGCGAAAAGGAGCGATAATCAATTTGGATAACAACAACAAACCCAAGCTGCCTTCTTCAAAAAAGAAGAAGCTGCTGACCCTTTTACCTTATATTTTGATTCCTGCGCTGATTATTCTGGGCATTTCCTATTATGCCAAATCAAGCGAGAAGAAGCAGCTGCAGTATTACCAGGTTGTTTCTTTGTTTGAGCAGAATATGGTTTCAAAATACAGTCTGAACCTTTCCAACGGTGATTTGGTATATTACACCAAAAATGCCCCCAAGACCGCCAAGGTGTATAAGGTGCCAAGCGTTAGCATGTTTGTCAATGACATTCATGAATCTGTTGTGACCTATAACGCCACTGCAGAGCAGGCTGATATGATTCAGGCGGATTATATCTCCGGCTCCGGCAATGAATGGCTTTTGAGCCTTTTGCCCACCGTTATTATGGTGCTGCTGCTTGCGGGCTTGACCGTATTCATGTTCCGCCGCATGAACAACTCCATGATGGGCGAGAATAACCGCACCATGAATTTCGGCAAGGCACGCGTCAAGATGGTGAAGGATGAAAAACGCAAAACCACCTTTGCCGATGTGGCCGGTGCCGACGAAGAAAAGGAAGAACTGCAGGAGATTGTGGAATTCCTGAAAGCTCCCGAAAAATTCAACAAATTAGGTGCCCGTATTCCCAAGGGCGTGCTTTTGGTGGGCCCTCCCGGCACAGGTAAAACATTGATTGCCCGGGCCGTTGCAGGTGAGGCCGGTGTACCTTTCTTCTCCATTTCCGGTTCCGATTTTGTGGAGATGTATGTAGGCGTTGGTGCCTCCCGTGTGCGTGATTTATTTGATCAGGCAAAAAAAGAATCACCCTCCATTATTTTTATTGATGAGATTGATGCCGTTGGCCGTCACAGAGGCGCCGGCATGGGCGGCGGCCACGATGAACGCGAGCAGACCTTGAACCAGTTGCTGGTGGAAATGGATGGCTTTGGTGCCAACGAAGGCGTTATTATTATTGCCGCTACCAATCGTCCCGATATCCTTGACCCCGCACTGCTTCGCCCCGGCCGTTTTGACCGTCAGGTTACCGTGAATTACCCCGATGCCAAGGGCAGAGTTGCTATTCTGAAGGTTCACGCCAAAAATAAACCCATTGCTCCCGATGTGGATCTGGAGGCCATTTCTCATTCCACCGTGGGCTTTACCGGCGCTGACCTTGAGAATCTGCTCAACGAGGCAGCCTTGCTTGCTGCCCGCCGCGATAAAAAAGCCATCACCATGTCGGAGATTGATGAGGCTACCATCAAAGTGATTGTTGGTACCGAGAAGAAATCTCACAAGATGAACGAGCATGAGCGCAAGCTGACCTCCTTCCACGAGGCAGGTCATGCCGTAGTCAGCTTTTATCTGGAGCATGAAGATCCCGTTCAGGAAATTTCCATTATTCCCCGCGGTCTGGCCGGCGGCTATACGCTGCACAGACCCACCGAGGATAAGAGTTATTCCAGCCGCAACGAAATGCTGGATAACCTTGTGAGCCTGCTGGGTGGCCGTGTAGCCGAAGCGTTGACTATGGGCGATATTACAACGGGTGCTTCCAATGATATCGAAAGAGCAACCGATATAGCCCGTAAAATGGTTACCAAATACGGCATGAGCGAAAAGCTCGGCCCCATCGCCTTCGGTTCAAGCAATGACGAGGTGTTTTTGGGTAAGGATTACGGCCACACCCGCAACTATTCCGAAAACGTGGCTGCGGAGATTGATGCCGAAATCGAGCGCATTGTTAATGAGGCTTATGACAGAACCAAGACGATTCTGAGTGAGCACATGGATAAGCTGCAGGCAGTAGCCGACCGACTGATGAAGGAAGAAAAGGTTTCCGGTGAGGTCTTTGCGAAGATTATGAAGGGCGAAGATGCGGCTGCCGCTCCCGAATTTACGAATTCCGCGGATGATGCCGATATCACTTTCTCCGGCTCGGACGAAGGCGATACCGCTGCCCCCGAAGATAAGCAAACTGAAGAATAAATCAGAAAAGCGGTTCGGATTCCCCGGGCCGCTTTCTTTAAAGGTGATACTATGAAAGCAACGGTTCTGGTAGATAACCATAAAAACGAATCATTGGAAGGGGAATGGGGCCTTTCCGTTCTGATAGAGAATAACGGCAAAAAAATACTGCTTGACGGCGGTCAATCCGAACTGTTTATCCGCAACGCCGAAGGGCTGAATGTAAACCTTCATGATGTGGATTACGCCGTTCTTTCCCACGGGCACTATGACCATGCCAACGGTTTGCCTGCTTTTATGCACCTGAATGAAAAGGCAAAGCTGTATATCAGGGATTCCGTTGCGGAAAACTGTTATAAGAAAAAATGGTTTTCATTTAAATACATCGGCATTCCCTTTTCGTTGTTAAAAACGGACAGCAGTCGTCTTATAAAGGTTAACGGATATTATCAGATAGAGCCCGGAGTCTGGCTGCTTCCTCATTCGACGCAGCATCTCGAAACCATAGGAAAGAAAGAAAAACTTTATCGCAGAGCCGGTAATTCTTATTTCCCCGATGATTTCAATCATGAACAAAGTCTTGTGATTGAAACGGGAATGCGCCTTGTCATTTTCAACACCTGCTCCCACGGGGGTGCTGCCAATATTATTCGTG
>JAZRWZ010000382.1:0-9147 GCA_045599985.1 Acutalibacteraceae bacterium
CAAAAGAATCTCTGCTCTGTTTTCCGAAAGCGGAAAGCTGGAGGTCACCCGACTGCCCGAATCGGGGTATTATTCCATCGACAGGCCCGATTTGTCGGATACAAAAGGCGAGGGCAACGACCTTGCCTCAAACGGCTTTTATGCCGATGACCTGAAAAAAGCGCCCTCAAATCTGTGCGATGTAACGGTTGAAATCCTGCACCAGTGGGTCAGCGAGGTGGAAAAGCCCGTATCCTTTGATGAAAGCACGGGGCTTTTCAAACTGGAAAGGTATTCCGGCAGACCTATTGAGGCCGGGGACAGATACTTTTTGCAGAATGTTCTCGAGTCCCTCGACAAGCCCGGCGAATGGTGCTTTGATTCCGCAGCCGATAAAATCTATTACATTCCCTTTGAGGGGGAATCGGCAGAAAGTCTTGTGCTTTACGCCTCGGCCGAAGCGCTGCTGATGGATATTGAGAATTCCTCGGGCATCACCTTTGAAAACATCCGGTTTGCGGATACGGGTTGGGAATACGCAAACGACAAATACCTGAACATGAATATCCACACCCGGCTGAGGGACCATGAGGTTTCCTCCGTGCAGGCGGCGGTGGATGTGCGCGGCGCCATTGATGTTGTGCATTCCGACAACATCCATTTCAAAAACTGCGATTTCGAAAATATCGGTGTGCATGCCATCCGCTTTTTTACCGGGGCAAAGAGCTGCTCGGCGGATTCCTGCTATTTCGGCAATATCGGCGCAAGTGCCGTATATATCGGCGGCAGCTTTCTGTTCGGTGAGGGCGCAAGCAACAGCAGGGATGACCTGGCGGAAAATATTACCGTAAAAAACTGTGAAATCGAAAAATACGGCAGGCAGTTTTTCGGTGCCTGCGGCATTGTGCTGACCTATTGTGACGGGGCGGAGCTTGCCAATAACGAGATTCACGACGGCAATTACACCGGCATTTCGGCGGGCTTTACATGGCTGTTTTTTGATAATCCCACCGGGAACATCGCCATCAAAGATAACCTGATTTACAACATCAGCACCCTTTCCGACCTTGGCGGCATCTATATGCTGGGCGTGCAGCAGGGCACGGTTGTCAGCGGCAATGTGGTGCATGACTGCGCGTGCTACGACGGCGAGGGCGGCTATGCGGGCAACGGCATTTATCTTGACTCGGGCTGCGAGTTCATGACGGTTGAAAACAACCTTGTTTTCAACTGCAGCACCTCCTGCTTCAACACGACCCTCAGCAAGAATAACATCATAAGAAACAACATTTTTGCCCTTTCGGGTCAGAGTGTGGCCTGCCTGGGGGCAGAGGAGTTTTTGCCCTTCACCGGCCTGAACAACGCCTACATAAACAATATTCTGCTCACCGACAACAAGGTGCTTACCGTTGAGCAAATCAATCACACGGGGCATTTCGGGGGCAGCGGCAACATCCTGTGGGATATGACATACGGGGATGAGCTGTATTTCACCATAGGCAGCTATACAGATAAAGCCATTGTCCGAAGCAGTGCCGAAGCGAGAAATGTCCTCGGCTCCGCGATTTTCGTGAATCCCGGCTTTAGGGATGCATCGGCTTTCGACTTCTCTCTGGATGAAAATGCGGATGCCGTGAAGCTCGGCTTTGAGCCCTTTGATTATACAAAGGCCGGCACCCTGAAGGGCACCAAAATCGGTCTTACCCGTGAGGGCGGTCAGATGGCTTACAATGCGGGCACAAAGGATTACGCCAACAGACCCGCCTCCCCCTCTTTCATCGAAAAAGTCAAACTGTTCTTCCAAAAAATCGTGGATTGGTTCAGGAGTCTGTTTGAAAAAATCCTGATTCCGGAAGAGCCCGGCATCGGTGATTTGTATGTAACCGATTACAAGGTAAAAGAAAAAAGCGCATATACGGATGAGCTGGCGGTGCTGGTTGAGGAGGTGAAGGGGCACACTCCCTCATACAGAATTGACGAAAGCCGAAAGCCCTTCCCCGACGATGACAGAATAAAAGCCGTTTATTTTGACGGCGAAAAATGCCTCGGAAAAGAAACGGAAGTGTTTGCCTACATCGGCTTCCCCGAAAACGCAAGCGCCGAAAATCCCGTGCCCGCCATGGTGCTGGTTCACGGCGGCGGTGTGCACGCCCAGGCGGATTGGGTGCAATACTGGGTTGACCGGGGCTATGCCGCCCTTTCCTTTGACGGCTTCGGTCAGCAGCCGAAGGTGGGGTATTACTCCGCTGCGGGCAACAACAACCCCGACTGGACGGTAAACGAAAACTCCCACCTGACCTTCAGCAATTTTGACGATGTGGACAAGCCGTATACGGAGCAGTGGTTTTATTACTACCTGACGGATATCGTTCTTTCAAATAACATCTTAAGAGCGGACAGCAGGGTCATCAACACCCGGATAGGCGTTTCGGGTATTTCGTGGGGCAGCCTTGTCACCACCGCAGCCGCCTGCTATGATGACCGCTTTGCATTTGCCGTTCCCATTTATGGGAGCGGCTGCTGGGAGCTTATGGGCACCTTTTTCAATAACAGCGCCGTTCTCGAAAAATGGGACCCCACCCCTCTGCTTCCCGGGGTAAAAATGCCCATGCTGTTTGTCAGCAGTGCGGAAGATCCGTTTTTCCCTGCAAATGCGCCCTCCTCCTCTGCCGCTGTGGCAAAGAACGGCTCCGTTCTGCTTATCAGCGGATTGAACCACGGCGATTTTCATATTGAGGAAACGGTGCGCTTTGCCAACGAAATGACGGGAGCGGGCGACGGCAATATCAGAATCACGGGCTTGACCGAAGAAAACGGCAAAATCACCCTGCGTTTCCGGCTGCCGGAGGGCGTGAAAAATCCGAAAGTCACGCTTTATTACAGAAGCGCTCCCCTTGAATATGAGGGCTTAACGCTGAAGGAGAGCTGGTCAGCCAAATCCGCCGCGGTGGCGGGGGGCAAGGCTGCCGATACCCTTCCCGAGGGCGCAACAATGAATTACATCGCCGTCCGCGGCAAAACAGGCGGAGCCTTCTCGGGCAATTCCGTTACCGCTTCAACGGGAATATTTGAATACTGATACAAAATACGGATGCAAAACAAAGAAACCGGGATTCCCGAAAAAGGAATCCCGGCTTTTTGCCGTCAAAACAGGATTTATCAGTTAAGCGCTTTGAATTTTTTGGCATACCCCGCAAACCAGAACAGAAATACGGTTTCTGCCGCCATAAGGGCACAGTAGATATACAGCCCGAAGGAGGGGGTTACGGCGGCATCTATGCCGGTAAGGGCGGGCACGGAGAAGAAGTTGAACATCACGGTTCCCGCCACAGCGCACACGGTTCCGATAAGCTCAAAAACGGCGGCTGCCTTAAAGTTCATGAAGGCGGGGCCCACCACCACGGAGAAGAAGGCAAGGGTTGCCGCAAACAGGCTGAGGGCCGGCAGAAGAAAGGCGGGCAGCAAAAGGGTATAGCCGGTCATGCTGCCAAGGCCGAAGCCCTCGGGAAAGAATGTGCCGCCGCCGAAGGCATCCATCAAAAAGTTGATATACATCATGGAGCCGCCGCTAAAGGCAATAACGGGCATGCACAGCAGAAGCAGGGGGAGTATGGAAACGATAAGCCGGGTCAGGGCGATTTTATCCTTAACGCCGTAATCCATGAACTGGGTGGTCATGTTCGTCCACCACAAAAAATCCTTCTCTGCCTGAACGCTCTCTTCTCTCAGGCGTTCGTTGAAGTTGTGAAGAAACAGGTTGGTGCCGCACTTCTTGCAGTTCTGGCTCCAGTCCCAGGGCTTTATTTTGGCTCCGCAAACAGGGCAGTTCATACATTACCCTCCTCATTGGCATTTTCCATGTCGTTGACTTTTTTCAGCGTAACAAGCTCTCTTCTGGTCTGAAGCTCGCTGTACATCTGCGCGCGGGTTTCGGGTGTGATGTTGTAGAACAGCTTGGGGAACACGCTCAGCAGGCTCATAACGGCGGGGAGCATGAAGGAGAGGGCAAACAGCGAGAACTTCACCTTCTGGCTCTGGGAGCCGGCGGAGTAGTAATCGTAGCCGAACAGGGATTTGATCCATGCCTTCAGGCTGCCGGTGGTGTTGCTTACCAGCTTGGTCATCAGGCCCTTGGCGGTGAGAATTACGCCCTCATTGCGGATACCGCCGGGATCCTTCCACTCGCAGTAGTCAATGGATTCATAAAGCACTTCGTTGGGGATAACGTTTCTGACACCCCAGAAGAATTTTCTCACGAATTCCGCGGGGAACAGCACAAAGAACATCTTCCAGCGCTGGTTGTACCAGCCCTTGCTGCCCGTGCCGCCGATGATGCCGAACAGGAAAGCGGCAATATTGATGACGGCATCCATGTGGGAGGTGAGAATCCAAAGGACTTTGTTGGAGAATCGTTTGCGCATGGCGTTTACCCAGCCGTAGCTGATAACGGAGAGGGGCGCGGCGGGCACCTCGGTGAGGGTGCCGAAGGAGGACATGCCAAGCACGTCGATGAAGTAGTCGTTTTTATCCACCGAAACGGCGAAGGCACCCAAAAATTCGGAAAGCAGAATGATGCGCATGGGCTTGTTTTTGAAGATGCTGGTAAAGCCGTCCTTCACCTTCGGCTTTTCGATGGACTGCACCACACGCTCCCTCACGTTGAAGAAGAAATACAGGGAGAGGGAAACGGTCACAACGGTAACCACCGTGGCAATGGAGGTGTAGAAGCCCTTGTAGCCGATGTTGATTTTCTTTTGAATCATCATGTCGTAAACCAGATTGATGAGAATGCCGGGCAGGTTATCCACCACGGCGGAGAGCTGGGCGGACCGGGCGGAAAGCCAAACGCGCTCCTCCGGGTTGGGGGTCATGGTGGCCAGCAGGCCGGTTTTGGCTACCCCCTGAAAGGTGCTGATGGTTTCGCTGAGGAACAGACAAATCAGGGTGAAGGTGAACTTCGCCATGCTTGCCTCCGCGGCGGCATCGGTGGGGAAAATATAGCAGCCGTACCATTTGAGCAGGCCGATGGTGGCGGCGGGCAGGGCGCAGGCAATCAGGTAGGGCCTGAATTTACCGAAGCGGGAACGGGTTTTATCTATGATAACACCAGTGAAGGTGTCGTTGATGATATCCCAGATGCCCACAATGGTGTTGGCAAGGGTGAACAGGCTTGCCTTGAGCTTCAGGGCATCGGTGTTGAATCGCTCAAAGTTGCCGGTGCTGATGGAATTGGCAATATCGTAAAGAATAAATGCGATAATGCCTTTTTTGTTGACATAGCGTTTGTTGATATCCAGAGCATTGGCACCGGCGGGGTCGAGGGTGCGCAGGGTTTCTGCCATAAACAAACCACTCCTTTTCTTCGGGATGAATCCGCAGGGTCGGGAAGTAACGCTGATTTGATTATAAAATCACCGTTCTGTCTTGTCAATACGGAAATCACTTCCGTTTATCCTTTTAAATAAGAAAAATATTGTCCGGGTGTTTCTTGACAACAGGGGGGCGCAGAAACTATACTCATAATAAGCATTCAAGGAGGGAACGAATATGATGTTTCTTAAATCCATCGCCACGGTTCTTCTGGCTATCATTTCCTTTTTCAATTCGATGGTCATCGGCAAAAGCCCTGCCGACAGCATGGCGGGCCATGAATTCCCCGTTATCGGGGTGGAAAGCAAGGGGGACGAATCCCTCACCCGCATCATGTCCTTCAATGTGCGCTGCGGCGATGTGAACGGCGTGGCTGCCGCAAACCGCAAGGATGTTGTAGTCAAGCAGATTCTTGCCGTGCAGCCGGATGCCTTCGGTGTGCAGGAGGCAAATCCTTTCTGGATGAACACCCTCAAAACGCTGCTGCCTCAGTACGCCTGCGTGGGTGTGGACAGAGATCAGGGCAGAAAAAACGGCACGGGGGAGCACACTGCCGTGTTTTACCTCAAATCCAAGTTCAAAGCGCTGGATTCCGGCGACTTCTGGCTCTCCGACACACCGGATGTGCCCTCCTTCGGCCCGGGGGCCGGCTGCCGCAGAGTGTGCACCTGGGTGATTCTGGAGAACCGGGATACAAAAGCAAAATTCGTTTATGTGAACACCCATTTCGACCATGTATCGGAAGAGGCAAGGGTGCTGGCAGGCAATTTTGTGAATGACTATATTCAGGAGCATTTTTCCGCGTTGCCCGTTGTGTTTTCGGCGGATATGAATACCGGTGAGGGCGGCGAGGCCTACCTTACCATGACCAAAAACCTTGACAACACCCGGCTGAAGGCAGCGGATTCCGTGGGCTTCGGCACCTTCCACGCCTGCTCGCCGGAAACGCATGCTTCCTATTTCATCGACTTTATTCTTTGCTCAAAGGATGTGGAGGTTGATGCCTACCGCACGGTGACCGAGGGCATTGACGGCCGGTTTGTTTCGGACCACTTCCCCATCTATGCCGATTTGGTGATTCCCGCCGCATAAGGACTCGTTTGTATTCCGAGCATTTTTAACGATATATTGGCAAAAAAGATGCCGCCAAAACCATATCGGGTTCGAATCCCTTTTGCCAAAGAAAAAACTGCCGCCTTTTGAATTTCTCAAAGGGCGGCAGAAATTTTTGTGTGGGGATTACACCGGCATATCGGCCTGAAGCCATTCGATAATGCCGTTGTCAAAGCTGATGTCCACGGTGTTGCCTTCGGCATCCACGGTTTCGCAGCCTGCCAGGGGCAGCTTATCGTCAAAACGGCAAAGGTTGTAGCCTATGGTTTTGGCCAGCAGGTGAGAGATGGCGGCGTTGCTGCCGTCGGGCAGCTGAACCTTATCGGTGAACACCGTGTGGCGGCATTTATCCTTCACATTGGTGTTTTCGGTGATTCTTTTCCAGTTGGGGCCGGAGAACAGGAAGAACCACACAAGGGGGTCTGTTTTGGCGGAAATCATCCACACGGGTGTGTCGGCAACGGACTGGACATCCTTTTTCCACACGAATTTATCGGCGCAAAGGAACACGCCTCTTCTGAAATAATCGGGGTGAGCCAGCAGAACGCGCCATGCAAGGCCGCCGCCTGCCGAACCGCCCATGATGTAAATCTGGCTTTTATCAATGGTGTCGGCATGAGCCTCCGCAAATTCCTCAATAACGGCAAACACCTTTTTGGACTGGGCAGCCGAAATCACATATTCGGGGATTTTGGGCATCAGCAGGTAGGCACCGCCCTCGCGGAACTTGGCCTGCATTTCGTCGGCGGCCCAATAGGTAAGGCCGGACTGCTTAAAGGTGGTGTTGTTCCATGCGTGACCAAGGCCGTGCACAAAAACAACAAGGGGGTAGGTTTTGCCCTCCTCAACGGCGGGCTCAAAGGCGGCGCAGGTCATGCCGTTGGCGGCGCGGTAAACCGGGAACGCATCGGTAAGTGCGTCATAATCCGTCACCGTCAGGGCAAAGCCGGGTGCCGCGGCGGAAAAGGCCAGCACAAGGGCCAGCATAACCGATAATAATCTTCTCATGGCAGTTTTCATATTATTCTCTCCGTTTTTTTTATTTCATGTGCTTTGCCAAAATGTAGCTGTTGATCAGCAGATGGCCGCCGGCGGCACCGGCAAGGCCGTTCTGCATGATTTCGGCAAGGCGGCAGTAAGCATCATCCCCGCGGAACAGCGAAACAACCACATCATAGGCAGCCTCACCGTAGCACTGAATCTGGGCAAGGCAATAAAGCAGGGCAGCGCCGCAGTAGGTCAGGGTAACGGTGTTTTCGGTTTCATCGGTTTCAACCTGAACAAAGGCCGCAACCCCAAGGTCGGAGGCGTTCTTCCGAAGTGCTTCGGCAGCCGCGTTCATCTCTTCTGCCGTGGCGCAGTTTACCGTAAGGGTCTTCGTTTGGTAAAGGGAGGCTCTGTCGGGGAAGGCCTCACCAAAGAGCTTGTCATATTCCGCTTTGGTTTCGGGGGCAAGGCAGGTGTAGTCGCTTCTGCCCTTGAGGGCGGCAATTTTCTCTTTCACCTTGTCGCTGCCGGCAATGTTCAGGGTGATATCCTGCCCGTAGCGGTACATTTGCTCCCTGCCGAAGGGGATGGGGTTGGAGTAAAAATCGTTTTCATCAAACAGATTGAAAATCGTTTTGTAATTTACAGCCTCTTTGTCGGTTGTGAAGGGCATGGTGTTGAAGGTGTAGGTGTAGGATTTTACGCTCTCGTCATCCTCAAGCTTTGCGCCGATGATATTGGCAAGGGAGGCGCCTCGGGAATGGCCGGTGGTGAGGGCGGTGTTCCTGCACTCGGGCACGTCATGGGCGGCAATGTATTCGTCAATAAATTCCATGGCACGGTTGGCGGCAACATCAAGGCCCTTGCAGACGGCCTTGTTTGTCCACTCGGTGTGAGCGCCCGTCAGGGCAGTGTAGGCATCGGTATCGCTGCCGATATCAAAGGTGCTGAGCCTTTCCCCTGCGGAGAAGCAGCCCCGCAGCACAAAGATGAAGGAGTCGTATTTGTTATCCACATTCTTGTAGGCCATCAGCATGGTCACGCTGTCGTTGCTGTCGGCGGCGTAGCTTTTCTGCTTGAAGGATTCGATGTATTTCACATCCGTGTAGCCCAGCTTTTCGAGCAGGGCGGTCTGGGTGTAGGCATCCTCCGCACCGTTCACTAATACCCGGTTCTGTGTGCCCTTTGCCAGGTCCTTGGCGCGGTAATAAATGTCATCACACAAAACGGCGGAGAAGGAGGCAAGGGCGCTGTTATAGATTTTGTTGGTGTTGGCGGTAATCCACTTGGTGTCAAATTTCAGCTCCATTTGGATGGTGTCGTTATCTGCCCCGCCGAAGATGGCACCCTCCGCCGTGACGGGCACAGTCTGCAGGCTTTGGCTGAACAGGCCGCTGAGGGATACAATCAGGGCAAAAATGAATGAGATGATTTTTTTGAAAAGCATAATATCCTCCCCATTACTATTTAGTCTGCTATATATTAGCACAGCGGCAGAATTTGTCAACAGACGGAAATAGTTTTCGGTTTTCAGACGGTTAGATTAATTAATAGTTTGGAATCAGGAGGGAGGAGTTTGGAGCGAATAACACCGTAAGGGAGAGGCCTTGTTCAGCGAGGAATTAGGAGGGAGGAGTTAGGAGTTTGAGGTTAGAAGTGAGAAATTTATAATAAATGCTGCCGTAGGGGAGGGGCTTG
>JAZRWZ010000383.1:0-12687 GCA_045599985.1 Acutalibacteraceae bacterium
GCCGCCGCCGAGCTGCCCGTGGCCGGTGCGGTGATTCTGGTTATTATCAGCATGATACTCACCCTGATTTCCGGCCTGATTCCCTCGCGCATTGCCGCCAAGAAGGATCCCGTGGAGGCTCTGAGAACAGAGTAATCCCCCCGGCAAAAGAAAACGAACAATACAAAAAAGAACTGCCGCAGCCCGGCTTTCGGGTTGCGGCAGTTTTAATGTTTATGTGAAGAAACGGATGCTTATGAAAAGAAACAAAGCGGATTATATTTTGCCGATGCCGAAGGAGTATTTGTCGGCCTTGCCGATTTCCTCTGCGGTCATGGTGTCCAGCATTTCCGCCATGCGGATGAAGGAGACGGTCTGCTCATACATCAGCTCGGGGTCAAACTTCTCCATTTCATGGGTGGGGCTTTCCACGCACAGGTAGTCGGGGGAGGTCACCAGCGAGATTTCGGGCACACCCGCGTTAAAGAAGGGCTGACCCTCACCGAAGTGGAGCAGGTTGTGGCCCCGCAGGGTAACGGTGCGGATATGCTCCCTGTCACGAACGCAGTCGTAATACACCTTTTCCATCTGATTGTTTCCGGTGTAAACCTCTTCCAAATCAATGGGATTGGTCTTGGTGTAAACGCCGTTAACATCCTTCCACTCGGTGCAGCCCAGATGCTCCGGGGTAAGGGCGGCAACGGCTTTGATGTGGCCGTTTTTGCCGTCCCACAAATCCTTGTTGTCATACATCCAGCGGGAGGATGCCTGGTCGGATACGGCACCGGGTTTTTTGAAGTGGGGCAGGCGGAAGTGGCCCGTAACAAAAGCAAAAATCAAGGTGCGCTCGGGGGTGCGGTCTTTAAAGTATTTAATCATCTGCAGCATGGCAAGGGGGCCGTTTTCCTCCACGCAGTTCACGCCGTCCGTGTGGGAATTGATGATAATGGCCTCGTCCTTCTTTTTGCCCTCAATGACGGTGCAGAAGGATTCGGAGTGAGCGGCGGGCTCCTTCTCCGCCTCCAGCACCAGATTGGCGCAGTCGTGGCGAAGGGCGGCCTGCATCACCTTTTCGCCGTCGTGGCTGTTGACCCACACGGCGGGGATGCCCTGATAATCCAGAATGAAGTTGAGGTACTGGCCCTCCACCATGGCATCGCTCATGTCTTCCCAAATCACGATAACACCTTTTACGCCCATCTTGGCGGCCAGAGAAAGGAAGGGGAATTTTACAAAAGCGGAGGCCACGGGGCCCTTGTAGTATTTCGGAATGGTGGTGCCCTCGGGGAAAGCGTTCTTCTGATTGAAGGCCACTCCCGAATAGGTGCGCTTGAAATCCTTCACCTTTACCACGGCTATTTTTTTGTGAGCAAGGCCGTAGTTGATATGCTTGCCCACCAGATGCACCAATTCACCCGTAACGCCGAAGGGCGTGGTTTCGCCGGAGTAGGGGAAGGGGGAGGAAACGTGAATTTCCTCGGGCCCGTTATCGGTGAGCAGGGTCAGCGCCGTGCGCCTGGCCTGCCAGCGGTCAAAGTTGTAGTTGTTCACGCGGGTTTCCAGACCCATGGCGTGGATTTCATCCTTCAGGTAGCCGATAAAGGCATTGTGCGCGGGGGAGCCGGTGGGACGAGTGCCGAAGCTGTTCATTTTTTCAACACCCGCCAGCAAATCCTGCGCGGTAAAGGGATAATTCTGATTCAAAAAATGTCGCCTCTTTCCAAAAATATTAGAACCATTATAGCACGGTAATCTGTATTGTAATTCCGAATAAGAACAATCCGATAATTATCAATACGGAAAAATCAATGTTTACAAACGGTTCACGAATGGCTGTTGCCCTTATTCAAAAAATAGGATATAATAAAAATAATACGGTGAAAGAGAGTGTTCCTTTTATGTATAACGACTATGGCCCTTTTCCTCCCAACGGCGGGTATTATCCCCCGAATTCGCCCTATCCGCCCTATAACCCCTACCTGCAGACTCAGGCGATGAAGCAGCAGGAGAAAAAGGAGATAAAGGTTTTCAGCCGTGTGGCGGGCTGCTGTGTTATCGGCTATGTGCTTATGCAGGAGCTGCTGAGCACGGTGCTGTATATCATCCCCTCCCTGCGGGATGCCTATGTGGGCTCCGCCGGGTTCCGCAGCGCCTTCGGCATGATTTATTCTGTTTTGGGTGTGCTGCTCCCCTTCCTGGTGGGTGCGGCTTTCCTCAAGCACCGCACCGGTACCTCCGCCATGAATTTTGAAAAGCCGAACAGCATCTCCACCATGGTGCTGCTTATTCCCGTTGGCTTCCTGATTTGTCTGGCGGCAAACTATGTTACCAATATTTTCATTGCCCAGATGGAGGGTGCCGGTTTTGAACTGGCAGGGGGCGAATTTGATGCGCCCAAGGATTGGTTCGGCCGCATCTTCTATTTTCTGGAGGTGGCCGTGGTGCCGCCCCTGTGTGAGGAGCTGGCGGCCAGAGGCGTGGTGATGATGCCCCTGCGCAAATACGGTGACCGTTTTGCCGTGTTTGCCTCCGCCTTTGTGTTTGCCATCATGCACGGCAATCTGGTGCAGGCTCCCTTCGCTTTTCTTGTGGGGCTTGCCATCGGTTATGCCGTTTGCCTTACGAATTCCATCTGGACGGGTGTTCTGATTCATTTTGCCAACAATCTGTTCTCCGTGGGCATAGAGATTCTGCTTAACGATGTGACGGATGAAAAGACCCAGAATGTGATTTATTATTCCTTCCTCGGCATTGCCGTTGCGGCGGGCCTTGTGTGCGCCGTGCTGCTGGTTGCCAAAGAGAAGGGCAAGCTGATTCTTTCCCGCAAGGTGGGCACCCTGACCTCCGGCGAAAAGGGCGGTGCCTATGTGCTCACCGTGCCCATGCTTATTGCCATCGGTTCCCTGCTTGTCATAACCTCCCAATATGTTTCCTACAAAGGGCAGTACTGATATGGAGCGGGATGAAATATTCATGACCCTTGCTTTGGAACAGGCAAGGCTGGCCGCCGCCGAGGGCGAGGTGCCCGTGGGGGCGGTGGTGGTAAAAAACGGCGAGGTCGTTGCCGTGGGCCGCAACCGCCGGGAAACGGATAAAAATGCTCTTGCCCATGCGGAATTGGAGGCCATTGACGGTGCCTGCCGCGCTTTGGGTGGCTGGCGGCTGTGGGAATGCGATTTGTATGTGACGATGGAGCCCTGCCCCATGTGTGCGGGTGCCATCATCAATGCCCGGCTGCGGCGGGTGGTGTTCGGTGCCCGGGATGCCAAGGCAGGCTCCTGCGGCTCCGTGGTGAATCTGTTTGAACTCCCCTATAACCACGCTCCCGTTCTGGAGGGCGGCGTGATGGAGGAGGAATGCGGCGCCTTGCTTTCCGCCTTTTTTCAATCGTTAAGGGAGAAGCGGCAAAGCGGCGAAAAAAAGAAGTGGAGAAAACCCGATGAAAGTGTATGACAGCATTACCGGATTGGTGGGGCACACCCCGCTTATCCGGCTGAATCAATACGAAAAGAATCACGGCCTGCAGGCAGTGCTGCTGGGCAAGGCGGAGGGTTTTAACCCCGCCGGCAGCGCCAAGGACCGCATTGCCCTGCACATGATTGTGACGGCGGAAGAAGCGGGCATCCTGAAGCCCGGTGCCACGGTGATTGAACCCACCAGCGGCAACACGGGCATCGGCCTTGCCGCCGTGGCCGCTTCAAGAGGGTACAAAGCCCTGTTTGTCATGCCCGATACCATGAGCGTGGAGCGGCGCAATCTTTTGAAGGCATACGGTGCCGAAATCGTGCTGACCCCCGGTGACGAGGGTATGAGCGGCGCGGTGAAAAAGGCAGAGGAACTGAAAAACGCCATTCCCGGCAGCATGGTGGCAGGGCAGTTTGACAACCCCGCCAACCCGCAGGCCCATTACCTCACCACGGGCCCCGAGGTATTTGAGGATACCGACGGCAAGGTGGATATTTTTGTGGCCGGAGCGGGCACGGGAGGCACCTTGAGCGGAACCGGCGCTTATCTCAAGGAGAAGAATCCCGCCGTGAAGGTGGTGGCGGTGGAGCCTGCCTCCTCCCCCCTGCTTTCAAAGGGCGTGTCGGGGCCTCACGGCCTGCAGGGAATCGGCGCGAATTTTGTACCGTCTACCCTGAACCGCGATATTATTGATGAAATCATAACCGTGACCGATGAGGAGGCCTATGCCGCCGGGCGTGAGCTGGCCCGCCGGGAAGGGCTGCTGGTGGGTATCACCGCCGGTGCCGCCGTGCACGCCGCGGCTCTTTTGGCGCAAAGGCCCGAAAACAAAGGCAAGGTGATTGTGGCACTGCTGCCCGATTCGGGAGAGCGCTACCTTTCCACCCCCCTGTTTTCCGAATAAAAGATATGAAAAATCCCGCAGAATGTCAGTGAAAAATGACACGCTGCGGGATTGTTTTTTGAGTAAAAGGGGAATCAGTCCTCGTCAAATTCCTTTTTGTTTCTCAGCTTGGGCAGCTTCAGGTTGGCGGGGATAAACAGCATCAGCATGGGGTAAATCTCCAGCCGCCCGATAAGCATATCCAGAATAAAGATGATTTTGGAGAAGACGGAGTAGGAGGCAAAGTTGCCCGTGGGGCCCACAATGCCCAGACCGGGGCCGATGTTGTTCAGGGTGGCGATAACGCCGGAAAGGTTGCTGATGGTATCTTTTTCATCAAAGGAAATCAGGAACCAGGAGGCAACAAAAATGATGACATAAAACAGGAAATAAACCTGCGTGCCATGTACTATACTGCTGCTCATGCGCTTGCCGTCAAAGGTAACCACACTCACATTGCGGGGGTGGAGCAGACCCTTGATTTCTTTTTTGGCGTTTTTCAAAAGAATCAGGATACGGGATACTTTAAAGCCGCCTCCCGTGCTGCCGGCGCAGGCACCCACACACATCACCGTGAGCAGAACGGTGCGGCTCATTTCGGGCCATTTATCAAAATCCGCCGTGGAAAAGCCGGTGGTGGTCATCACGGAGCTCACCTGGAAAGCGGCCAGACGCAGGGCCTCCCCGAAGGAGTCGCAGATGCGCAGAATATCGGCGGTGATAATGGCGATGGCGCCGCCCATGATAATCAGGTAACCCCGCAGCTCCTCACTTTTCAGAACGGAGCGGACTTTGCGGCAGATAAGCATGAAATAGATGTTGAAATTGATGCCGAACAGAGCCATGAATACGGTCAGCACAATTTGGATATACGGGGAATAGCTCGCGCAGCTGTCGTTGAGAATGCCGAAGCCGCCGGTGCCTGCGGTGCCGAAGCTCATGGTAAGGGCATCAAACAGCGACATGCCGCCGCACAGCAAAAAGATGACCTCGGCCACGGTAAGGACGAAATACAGGCCGTAAAGAATACGGGCGGTCAGGCTGGATTTTGGCACCAGCTTGCCCACATCGGGGCCGGGGCTTTCTGCCTTCATAAGCTGCAGGTTGCCGCTGCCTCCCGCTAAGGGAAGCACGGCCATAATGAATACCAGCACACCCATGCCGCCCACCCAATGGGTGAAGCTGCGCCAGAACAGCACGGATTTGTCCAACCCTTCCACGGCGGATAAAATGCTGGCACCCGTGGTGGTGAAGCCGGATACACTCTCGAATACCGCGTCAATGTAGTTGGGGATGGCACCGTTGATAACAAAGGGCACGGCACCTGCCAGACTCAGTACAATCCAGCCGAGGGATACAATCAGGTAGCCGTCGCGGGCAAACAGCACCCTGGTGCGCACATGGGTGGCGGAGAGCAGGGCGCCCCCCGCTGCCAGCACGGCAATGGGAATTACAAAACTCATCAGTGCCCGTGTGCTCTCGCCGTAAATCAAAGAAATCAGCAGGGGCAAAAACATCAGGCCCGCCTCGCAAAGCATCAGCTTGCCGAGCACGGATAATATCATTCTTCTGTTCATTGCTTTACCCTTTAATATCGTCAAGGTCGGAAAGACCGGAAATGGTGGTTACAATCACAACGGAATCGCCAACACGCAGGGTATCCTTGCCGTGGGGGATAAATACCTTGCCCCCGCGGTTGATACAGCCCAGAATCACGTTGCTTCGCAGCTTCAGCGTTTCCAGAGACCGGCCAAGCAGGGCGCTGTCCTCACCCACATGGAACTGCAGTGCCTCCACCTTGTTGTCGATAATCTTATAGAGGGTTTCCACGTTGCTGCCTATGCGGTTCTGACGGGCGCGCACGTGCTGCAGGATGATGGCGGAGGTGGCCTGCTTGGGGTAAATCACGCTGCCCACATCCAGTGAGCGCAGCACCTCGGGGAAGGAGGTGCGGTTGACCTTGGTGATGGTTTTGATTTTGGGCACGGTTTTTTTGGCATACAGGGAGAGCAGAATGTTCTCCTCGTCAAAGCCGGTCAGACAGCACAGGGCATCCATATCCCCAAGGCCCTCGTCATAGAGCAGGGAGCGGTCGGTGCCGTCGCCGCAGATTACGGTGGCCTTCGGGAACAGAAAACTCAGCTGCTCCGCCACGCTGTGGTCACGCTCAATAATGGTGACATTCATGCCAAGGCGGCAAAGGCGGCCCGCCAGATAGCGGGTGATACGGCCGCCGCCGATAAGCATCACGTTTTTGATGGTGGTACCGGGCAGGCCGATATCCTTGAAAAAGGCATTGATATCGCCGGGGGCTGCCAGAACCGCCACGGTGTCATTCTCTTCAATCACAAAATCGCCGTAGGGGATGTAGGCGCGGTCATTGCGCTGCACGGCGCAGACCAGCGCTTTGCTGCCGAGCTTTGCAAAGGAATCCTTAATGGATTTGCCGCACAGGGTGCAGCGCTTGTCGGCGGTAAAACTGACAAGGTCGATTTTTCCCTTGGCAAAAATATCGATGTTGCTGGCAGCGGGGAAGTTGAGGATGCGCAAAATATCGATGGCGGCCTCACGCTCGGGATTGATGGCCATGGTGAGGCTCAGGCTGTCTTTAATCAGGGGCAGCTCATCGTGGTATTCGGGATTGCGCACACGGGCAATGGTTTCGCCAACCCCCAGCTTGCGTGCCAGCAGGCAGCAGAGCAGATTGATTTCGTCGCTGCCCGTCAGGGCAATGAGCAAATCGCAGTCCGCCACGCCGGCCTCCTCCAGCACGGCGGAGGGGGCGCCGTTGCCGTTAACGCAGAATACATCCAGCTTGCGGCTGATATCGGTCAGAACCGTGCTGTTGGTATCCACTACCGTTACGTCGTTCTCTTCACCGCTGAGCTCTTCCGCCACGGCGTAACCGACTTTTCCCATTCCGATGATAATAATATTCAAACTGTTCCCTCCGCTTCCGGTGCCGCCAAACGGGGCACCCCGATGGTAACTTTTTGTTCTTGTGTAAATAAGGTGTTTATTATAGCACGAATGGCAAATAAATCAAGCCTCGGCATAACGCTCGGCAATCAGGGCCAGAATATCCTTGTCGGCGGGGCAGAAGGCATATTCCCCGATTTCGGAAGGCAGCAGCCAGCGGATGTCATTGTGCTCCAGCATTTGGGGCTCACCCTCGGTGATTTGTGCCTCAAACAGGGTGAGGTGAATGGTGATGTCGGGATAAACATGGTCAACCTCGGTAAATATCGAAAGAGGATGCACGGTGATGCCAAGCTCCTCCCGGCATTCCCGGATAAGTGCCTCCTCCCGGGTTTCGCCGGGCTCCGTTTTGCCGCCCGCGAATTCCCACAGCAGGCCTCTGGCCTTGTGGGCGGGGCGCCGGCAGGCCATGAAACGCCCGTTTCGCCAAATCAGCGCGGCAACCACCTGCACCATATTTCCATCCCCTTTTTCGTTCTTCATACAGGCTACAATATACAATAAAAGGCGGCGGTATTCAACTGCATTCTGCCAAATGGGGAAGGGAATTGTGAATATTACCATTTTTTGCCCTTTGGGGGCACATACTTCGTCTTTTTGCCGATAAGATAAGGCTTGCAAAAAGGAGCGGTTTCGTATAAAATAACTATTTGGTAAAATATTTAAATAAAGATATTTGTTAAACGAAAGGAATTTGAAACATGAGCCTGCTTAACAAAAAGACCGTTGATGACATCAACGCCAACGGCAAAAAAGTTCTCGTTCGCTGCGACTTTAACGTGCCCCTGAAGGATGGCGTTATCACCGATGAAAACCGCATCAACGCCGCTCTCCCCACTATTCAGAAATTGATTGACGACGGTGCCAAGGTTATCCTTTGCTCTCACCTGGGCAAACCCAAGAACGGCCCCGAGGCCAAGTTCTCCCTTGCTCCCGTTGCTGCCAGACTCTCCGAGAAATTAGGCAAGAACGTAGTGTTCGCCGCTGACGATGCCGTTGTGGGCGAAAAGGCCAAGGCCGCTGTTGCCGCCATGAATAACGGCGATGTGGTGCTGCTTGAAAACACCCGCTTCCGTGCGGAAGAAACCAAAAACGGCGAAGCCTTCTCCAAGGATCTTGCTTCCATCTGCGATATCTTCGTAAACGATGCTTTCGGTGCCGCTCACAGAGCACACTGCTCCACCGTGGGTGTTGCTTCCTTTGTGGAAGAGGCTGCCGTAGGTTACCTCATGGGCAAAGAGCTCAAGTATCTGGGCAATGCCGTGGAAGACCCTGCCAGACCTTTTGTTACCATCCTCGGCGGTGCCAAGGTTGCCGATAAGCTCAACGTTATCGAGAACCTCCTCAACAAAGCCGACACCCTGATTATCGGCGGCGGCATGGCTTACACCTTCCTGCGCGCTCAGGGCTACACCACCGGCCTTTCCATTGTTGACGAAACCAAAATCGACTACTGCGCCGAAATGCTCAAGAAGGCAGAGGAAAAGGGCGTTAAGATTCTGCTTCCCGTTGATACGGTTGCAGCCGACCATTTCCCCGATCCCATCGATGAGGATATTGCCATTACCGTAATTGATTCCGACAACATTCCCGACAATCTGGAAGGCCTTGATATCGGCCCCAAGACCGCTGCTATGTTTGCCGATGCCGTAAAGGCTGCCAAGACCGTGGTCTGGAACGGCCCCATGGGCGTGTTCGAGAACCCCAACCTCAACAAGGGCACCATTGCCGTGGCTGAGGCTATGGCAGAGACCGAGGCCGTTACCATCATCGGCGGCGGTGATTCCGCTGCTGCCGTAAACACCCTCGGCTTCGGCGACAAGATGACCCACATCTCCACCGGCGGCGGTGCTTCTCTGGAATTCCTTGAGGGCAAAGCTCTTCCCGGCATTGAGGCTGTTAACGACAAATAATTCACGCATACTTTTTGATAATAAATTAAGGAGTGACCTGTTATGAATAAAGCGCTGCGCACACCTGTTATCGCAGGTAACTGGAAAATGAACAATACCCCCGACGAAACCAAAGCTCTCATCGCCGCCATGAAGCCCCTTGTTGCGGGTGCCGATTGTAAAGTGGTGCTTTGCGTTCCCTTTATTGACCTGTATGCCGCCATGGATGCCGCTGCCGGTTCCAACATCGAAATCGGTGCCGAGAACTGCCACTGGGCAGAAAAAGGTGCATTCACCGGCGAAGTTTCCGCCAAAATGCTGAAGGCTGCCGGTGTTCCCTATGTTATCATCGGCCACAGCGAGCGCCGTCAGTACTTCGGTGAAACCGATATTACGGTTCGCAACCGTGTGCGTGCCGCTCTGAACGAAGGCCTCAAGGTTATCCTTTGTGTGGGCGAGATGCTTGCCGAGCGCAAGGCCGACATGACCGCCGAAATCGTCAGCGCCCAGACCGAGGTTGCTCTTTCCGGTGTTTCCGCCGAGGAGATGAAGAACATCATCATCGCCTATGAGCCCGTTTGGGCCATCGGCACCGGCGAAACCGCCACTCCCGACCAGGCAGAGGAAGTTTGCGCCATCATCCGCAAGCTGATTGCCCGCCTCTACAACAACGAGATTGCCGACGCCACCGTGATTCAGTACGGCGGCTCCATGAACGAGAAGAACGCTGCCGAGCTGCTTGCCAAGCCCGACATCGACGGCGGTCTGATCGGCGGCGCTTCCCTTGTTGCCGAGAAATTTGCCGTGATTGTTGACGCGGCAAAATAAGAATCGCAGGGTTTACCCCGCGAAGCGGTGAATTGCAAAGGCAAAACCATATTGAGGTTGAACCCCTTTTGCCAATGCGCCGTTCCACACAAAAAAACGCGGGTAGAACGGAGCCTCCGTTTTACCCGCTCTTATTTTGAAAAGGTAGGATTATTGATATGAGTGAAAAGGTTCTTTTGGTTGTTATGGATGGCGTGGGCTTCTCCAAAACCGGTTTGGGCGATGCCGTAACGCTGGCCAATACCCCCGTTCTGGACAAACTGCTGGCAGAGCGCCCCAACACCCGCCTGAAGGCACACGGTGCTGCCGTGGGTCTGCCCTCCGATGACGATATGGGCAACAGCGAGGTTGGCCACAACGCTTTGGGCTGCGGTCAGATTTATTCTCAGGGTGCCAAGCTGGTGAATGAATCCATCGAGTCCGGCAAGATTTACGAATCCGATGCATGGAAAGAGCTGGCAGGCAACTGCGCCGCCAAGGGTTCCGCCATGCACTTCATCGGTCTGCTCTCCGACGGCAATGTGCATTCCAACATCTCTCACCTGTTTGCCATGCTGGCCAAGGCCAAGGAGTGCGGCGTGAAAAAGGCCCACTGCCACATTCTGCTGGATGGCCGTGACGTGCCCGCTACCTCCGCTCTCATTTATGTGGAGCAGCTGGAAGCCAAAATCGCAGAGCTTAATGATGACAGCTTTACTGCCGATATCGCCTCCGGCGGCGGCAGAATGAAGATTACCATGGACCGCTATCAGGCGGACTGGAACATGGTGAAGCTGGGCTGGGACACCCATGTAAAGGGCATCGGCCGTCAGTTCTGCTGCGCCAAAAAAGCCATTGAAACATACCGTGCGGAGATGGAAGGCGTTATCGATCAGGATTTGCCTCCCTTCGTGATTGCCGCCGACGGCAAGCCCGTGGGCACCATTGAGAACGGCGACAGCGTGATTCTTTATAACTTCCGCGGCGACCGTGCTCTGGAGCTTTCCATGGCTTTTGATTATGACGAATTCCCCTATTTTGACCGGGGTGAAAAGCCCGATGTGGTGTATGCCGGCATGCTGCAGTATGACGGTGACCTGAAGCTTCCCGCCCGTTACCTTGTGAATCCCCCCGAAATCAAGGATACCCTTTCCGAACTGCTGGTTGCCAACGGCATGACGCAGTTTGCCGTGTCCGAAACACAGAAGTACGGCCATGTGACCTATTTCTGGAACGGCAACAAGAGCGATAAATTCAGCGAGGAGCTGGAAACCTACATGGAGATTCCCTCCGACAAGGTGTCCTTTGACGAGCGCCCCTGGATGAAGAGCGCCGAGGTGACCGATGCCGTGATTGAGGCCATGAAGAGCGGCAAGTACGATTTCATTCGCTGCAACTACCCCAACGGCGATATGGTCGGCCACACCGGCAGTCTGGAGGCCACCATTGTGGCTGTGGAGGCTGTGGACCTGGGCCTTGCCCGTGTGCTGAAGGCCGCCGACGAGTGCGGTGTTACCGTGCTGATTACCGCCGACCACGGCAACGCCGATGAAATGCTGGAGAAGAACAAGAAGGGTGCTGTTCAGGTAAGAACCGCTCACTCCCTGAATCCCGTTCCCTTCATCGTTTATGCCGATAAGGAATACACCCTGAAGCAGGGCGAATTCGGCCTTGCCAATGTGGCGCCCACCGTGGCCGCCATCTTCGGCCTGAAGCCCTTCGACAGCTGGGAAGAAAGCATGATTCAGTAAGATGCCGCCAAAACCATATCGGGTTCGAATCCCTTTTGCCAAAACCCGGTATTCTTACAATATGACATGACAAAAGCCGCTGCTTTCACAAAGAAGCAGCGGCTTTTTTGCGGAAACCAAAGGTGAATAAACGGTGCCGTGCCGGTTCATAATAGTAGCGAACCCAAAAGAAAGGATTGTATGAGAATGAAGAAAATATGCATATTGGCAGCTTTGGCGGCAGTGGCCGCCTTTGGCCTGACCGGCTGCGGCGCAAAGGTGAACGGTGACAGCGGCGGCAAGGTATCCGACACGGCGCAGAGCACCCTCATCGGCACCGATGAAAACACCGATACAGAGGTTTTCACCGATGAGCAGACCGATACCCTCACCGAAAGCACGGCGGATACCGTCACCGAAAAAAAGGATGACGAAAACCTTTCGCAGGATTTGTCCCAAGCCCTGACTGATGCAAGCAATGTCCTGTCGGGGGAGAAAACGGAAGAACAGTAAAAAAAGAGGGAGGCTTGGGTGCCTCCCCTTTTTTTGTTCTGCTGCTTTCCGGATAATTATTCCTTTTCTACGGTTCCGTCAAAGCAGAAAACATAAACAGCATCCTCCTGCTCCTCGCCGGACAGGGTAACAGCCGCACCATTTTCCCGCCAGACCACATTCCAGTTTTCGGTGCACAGCATCAGCAGTATGAATACCGCGGCGGCAATACCGCAGGCCCGTTTTTTGATTCTTTTTGATTTTGGCGTTTTCATAAACATCTGTCCTTTTTTTGAGATTGGTGAAAAGGTTTGGCAAAAGGGATTTGAACCCGATATGGTTTTGGCGGCATCTTTTTTGCCAATATATCGTTAAAAATGCTCGGAATACACAAAGTATTCCTGCGCTTTTTGCCTCATCTTGGCAGAAAATCTGTCCGCCAAAACTGCTTTGCACCTTA
>JAZRWZ010000384.1:0-4762 GCA_045599985.1 Acutalibacteraceae bacterium
GCCTGCCAGTTGGATAAATTCAAAGCCGATGCCCATAATCAGGGGCATAATCAGCAGCTTGATGCAAAGCCAAAGCCAGGTGCTGCCTGTGATGGATTTAGGCAGAATGGCGTGGAAAACGGAAGAAATCAGAATACTCAGCATGATTGTCACAAAGATGATGCTTGTGCCGCTGCGGGGATGAAAACGGCTTTGCTTGCGCACATTCTCCACCGTCAGGTCCAGACCTGCCTCAAAGCAGAAAATGGATTTATGCTCGGCACCGTGGTACATACACACGCGGCGTATCTCTTTCATCTTGGAGGTGGCATACATGTATGTCACAAAAATGATGATGCGGATAATGCCCTCAAAAATCGTCTGCCAGGCGGCAATGGAGCCGTTGAATACTTTGTTGTTGACAAGGTTGAAGAGCTTGGTAGGCGCATACATGAAAAGCAGGAAGGAAATGCCGAGGCTGAGCACCAAGGAGATAAAACCGATGACAGCCATCATCTTGGGCCCGAAGTGGTCGGAAATCCATTTATCAAGCTTGGAATCACCGGGGTCGTCCATATCGTCAAGGCCTGTTTTTTCGGCGGATTCCATCAGGCATTTATAACCGAACACCAAAGATTCCACAAAACTGACCACGCCGCGAATCAAGGGCACATTCAAAAATTTAAACTTTTTGCGCACGGAGGTGAATTCTTTCATCTCCGTTTGAATGGAACCGTCGGGCAACCGCAGGGAAACCGCAGTGCCTTTGGGGCCGCGCATCATAATGCCTTCCATCAGCGCCTGACCGCCGACAGCCACATATTCTTTTTTATTTTCTGCACATCCAGTGCAATCATTCTTCGATTTGCTCATCGGGAATCACAACTCCTTTTTCCTCGGGAATCTCATCGGTGGGCAGCACCAGCGTTACGGTAGTGCCCTCGCCGAGAATACTGTCTATGCTGAACTCTCCGTTATGGAGCTTCATAATCTCATCCACTACCGCCAGACCGATACCGGAACCTCGCACGGTAGAATCTGCTTTAAAAAATTTATCTTTGACCTTCGGCAAATCTTCGGGAGAAATGCCCTTGCCGTTATCGGAAATGCTGATGACAACCGTTTTGGGATGCTTAATGACGGCTGCCACCGTAACACGCCCGCCCTGCCGGTTATACTTGAGGGCATTATCAAGGATATTGATGAACACCTGCCGGATTCGTGCGGCATCACCGTCGGCAGGCACGGGAATGTGGGGTACATTATAGTTAAGCTCAATTCCCTCTTTTTTGGCACGGTCGCGAAAGGCAAACACAATTTCGTCCAGCTCGGCCAGCACATCGATTTTTTCGATGTTCAGCTTCATGCGCCCGGTGTTGATGCGGGAGAAATCCAGCAAATCCTCAACCATGTCGTTAAGGCGGGAGGTTTCGTCCACAATTACCTCCATACCGCGGCGTGATGTAGCGGGGTCGGTATCACCAAGTTGAAGCAGGGTTTCGCCCCAACCGCGAATGGCGGTCAGCGGGGTGCGCAATTCGTGGGAAACGGTGCTGATAAAGTCGTTTTTCATGCGGTCGGCCGCCGAAAGCTTGGCAGCCATATCGTTAACGGTTTTGCACAGGTTGCCGATTTCATCATTCTCGCGGTAATTTTCAATCCGCGCCTCCAAATCTCCGGAGGCAAGGCGGCTTGTGGCATCACAGACCTGACGAACAGGGCCGATAACACTTCGCAGTAAAAAGCGGGTGGAGATGAAAATAAACAATGCCAGAAATCCGGCTGTAACGGAAAAAATCAAAACACTGATTTTGGCAAGCTGATTATCGATATCCTTCAAGGATGTCACAAAGCGGACAGCACCTGCCATGGAGCCGTCGGCATAACGAAAGGTTCGTGTTTCCGCCATAATGTGTTCGCCGGCATCGGTGCGGCCGCGCCACACACTGCGGCCCATTTCGGAGCGAAGGGCTTCCTGATAATCGGGCATAACCGGGTCTTTCACATCAAATCCGCCGGAGGACAGAATCACCGAGCCCTCGTTATTGATAATCCAGACTTCCATAAGTTCTTTGGCAGAGAAGTCCTCAATGAACTCACGCCCGACGGTGGCGAAGCTTTCGGCATCCTTGTTGCCGTAAAGGGTAAAGAAGGAAGGAAGCATATCGGTTGTGCCGGAGGTTAGCGCCGTGTTCACACGGCCGTAGTATGACCTTGCAATAACGGAGATGAGCGTGACCGACAGCAAAAAGAAAATGACGCAGATGATGGAAACCACTTCCGCAACCCATCTTCTTGTTATGCTTTTCAATCTGTTCACCTGCACTTCCGATATGTATTGGTCATTAAACTATCCATTTGTAGCCAACGCCCCAGATGGTAATCAGATTGCGGGGCTCGGAGGGTTCATCCTCCACCTTCATGCGCAGGCGGCGAATATTGACATCTACGATTTTATCTTCGCCGTAGTAATCCTCACCCCAAACATAGTTGAGAATATCCGTTCTGCTCAGGGCTGCACCGGGGTTGGCAAAGAAATATTCCATCATCTGGAATTCCACTTGAGTCAGCTCAATGAAATTGCCGGATTTGGTCAAGGTTCGGTTGCGGGGGTTCAGGCGGAAAGCTCCTAGTTCGATGACCCCCTCCGCATCATGGGATTGGCTTTGAGCCGATACCATGGAGACGCGGCGGTATACCGCATCCACACGGGCAACCAGTTCGGTAGGAGAAAAGGGCTTTGTCACATAATCGTCGGCCCCGCTCATAAGGCCGGTAACCTTATCCATCTCCTGGGTTTTGGCTGTGAGCATGATGATGCCGATATTGCCGCTTTTTTGCCGCAGATAGCGGCAAACCTCAAGGCCGTCAACATTTGGCATCATGATATCGAGCAAAGCCATATCAAAATCACCGTTTGCGGCTTCATATGCGGCTATGGCCTCGGCACCGTCACAGGCCTCGGTAACCTCGTAGCCTCCGCGGCGAAGATTTATCACAATAAACTCACGAATGGCAGTTTCGTCCTCTGCCACAAGCACTTTTTTCATGAGGGAATACTCCTTTGATTTCAGTAACTGAAAATGCTGAACTGTTCCTCCAGTTCACCGGTGTTGATGTGGGATACCGAACCGGTTTCGGGGATATAGGCGCAAATGTAATTCTCGCCGCAATCGGCCACCACGGTATAACGCTCATTGCTCGGCTCATCGAACACCGTTTTGGCAACGGGAATTACGGAGAACAAATCCGTTTCGCTACCGTCTTGCTCCGTTTGATAAAACAGCCAGCAGTCTTCCGTCTCCTCCCGAATGAAAACCCGTCCCACATCTTCCTCACGGAAGGTGTAAATGTAGGAGAGTTTCTCGTTAACCGCTGTGGTTACTTTTCGATTCAGTGAACCGTTTTTCTCCTCCATCCATTCGGTAACCGTTATCGGTTCGGCAGGTGTTTCGTTGGTTTGTTGGGGCAAAGACGAACTATCCTCTGCCATGGGATGCTGAATGGGAATCTCAACTACACCGTCGCCATCAATATCCATGCTGGGAATCAGGGAAGAACGGAGAGTAGCGGTGTTGGTCAGGGTATTTTTATCCAGGAACGGAACCTCAAGCTCACCCGTTTCACCGTTCCAACGAATCACTTCTGTAATCATGCTGTTCTCGCCCTTGACTGCATCTGTCATAAGGCTTGATGCAGCGGGATTGGCAGGGTCGGAAAAATGAATGGGAGAATAACGAACCACATTGCTGTCTAACCGAACGGAATCCAGCACCACGGTCTGAGGGGAACCGCTATGGTATTTGCCAAGCTTCATCAAAGTGGCGGTGTTGCGGGTGCCGTTGGAATCGGACTCCTGGCTGATGTAAAACACATCCTCAAAACCGTCGCCGTCAATATCGGCCACCGTCATTACCGCGTAGGGTTCGGTAGCAAGTTCCTTGAAAGAGGTGCCGCCCTTCTCTTTACAAAAAACGGAAAGGATACGCCCTGCCGTTGTACCGACACGCCAGCAGACAATAAAACTGCCGTTCTCATCCATCCGGGCAAATTGCACACTTTCCACCGCCGTGCCGGAACCTTTCACATCGGCAACGCTTTGCCATTCACTGTTTGAAAGTTCCAACACATTCATGCGAACCGTATCGGAAACGGATTTGATCTTATAAAAGACCAGCGCCTCATCCTCGCCGTCCAGGTCAAAATCCTTCATCACAATGGCGGAGGTATAATCGCCGCCTGCGGGAGCGATAAACACGGGTGTGCCGTCCACGGAGGCGTGAAAGGCCTGCAGCAAATCCTGATTACGGTCAGAGTCATAGGGCGGATGCATCAGCTCCTCCACAGGCTTGAACGGCTGAAAGGAGCAGGCACTCAGAAGCAGGCACAAAGAAAGCAGTACTGTTGTTACCGCAATCGCTTTTCTCACTTCTTCACCTTCTCACCCTATTATCCATGGCATTATAACATATATATCGACTAATATCAATATAAATATTTAAAATAAAGGCTCTGTAACAAATGTTGGGGTAAGATAAAAAATGCGGAGTCACAAAAGAAAAAATCACCCCTCAAACAAGGGGTGATCATTAACAGTAAAAATCAAACAGTTACATTCACGGAATAACTGCCGCAAATCCAGCAATCATCCGCATCACCAACGGAAACGGCAACGGGTGCGTTCACTGTACCCTCACCTTCCGCATAAGCGCTCAAATCACATTTCAAGGTTATGCTTTCCGCGGTAATATTCTTCAAAGACGCTGAGGGGCCAACCACATTC
>JAZRWZ010000385.1:0-5964 GCA_045599985.1 Acutalibacteraceae bacterium
TTGATTACACTGACGGTTTCGCCTTTTTCATTCTGAGAAACGGCAGTTTCAATCACATTGCCGTTGGCGACCCACTCAATGCGCTGAGCGTTTGCAACGGTAACGGTGATGATATCGTTCACATCATCCACATCAAGGGCCGTTACCTGAGGCACGGGGCCCTGCGCCTGAAAACCGTCGCCCAGCTCATACTCTTTTTTGGCAAGGCGGCCGGTAGCAAAGAAGGCGCCGGTCTCCATGGCTGTGCGCATGTTGTCCTGGCTGTATGCGGGCAGAATGAAATCCATGAATTCACTGTCTACCCGGCGGAAATCATGGGTATCGCTGTTGCTGAACCCGAACACATTGCGCTTGCCGTAGGGGATTACATATTGCAGCAGCTCATCCCAGAAAATGCGGTTGTTGATGCTTTCATTGTCACTGTTGTTGAAGGTTTCAATTCCCAGGCAGGATTCGTAACGGTTAAAAATATCGGCAAAATAGAAAAGCTGATTGATGTCGGTGGCGTTTTCCGGAATGGATTTGCAGTTGAGATAGTGGCCGGGGTGGTTGATTACGGTAACACCGCCCGCCTTTTCCACATTCTTCACAAAATACTCATAGTCGCCCTCGTGGCTGAACAGGCCGGAGATTTTAGCGCCCCAGTCGCAGAAATAGCCGTTGAGGTGGCTCTGCATGACGGATGCGGCGGAAAGCTCGATTCCCGTGGTCATGCAGTGCATTCCCCTGCCGTAAACACGGGCGCTCTGCTCGGCAAAGGGGCCCTCGGCGGTCAATGTGAAATTCTTGTTCTCATCAAAGCCGTATGTACCCTCGGTCATGCCTTTGTAGAGGTCGTCCGGCACCGTGTCAAACTGGCGCTTGTAAAAATCCTCACCGTCGGAAAGGGCATTGAAGAAGGTAGCAATGCGCATGAGCCAGTATCTGTCCGGTGCCTCATTCCAGGGCTTGCCGATTACGCCGTGCTCTGCCATGGCCAGCACATCATAGTTCTGCTTGTAATGCTCCAGCACCATTTCGGGCATGGTCACATGGCCGTCGCTGACGGTGGAATGGGTGTGCAGGTTGGATTTGTAGTGGTTATCCTTGTTTCCCAGCAAATCCGTTACATCGGCATAGGGGTTGGTAATGCGGTAGGATACGCTTCCCGTTTCTTCAACGGCAAAAGCGGGAACGGAAAGGGAAAACAGAAGGCAGACGCAAAGCAGCAGAGAAACGAATTTTTTCATTTTTCATTCTTCCTTTCTTTCGGTTTTGTTAATCCAACTCACCGTGGGGCAAATCTTTTTTCAGGGGGATGCCCCGGTCAAAACGGGAGGTGATGGCAATGGCTTTTTCGGCCTCCCCGCTTTTGATGATGCTTTCCATAACATCCAGCACATGGAAAATCTGCGCCGCGCTTGCCCGGTAAGGGCGACCGTCGGCAAGGGCCTTGGCCATATCCGCCAAGCCCAGTGCACGGCTGTTTTCGCTGTAGTCAAAGGCAAGGGGGTAATGCACGGTTTCCCTGTTTTCGGTATATACGGTAATATCCCCGCCAAAGCAGTTGGGGTCCGGCACAAACAAGGTGCCCTTGGTGCCGTATATCTCGATTTTGGCACCCTGAGGGTGATACACGTCAAAGGTGGTCATCAGCGTGCCCACCGCGCCGTTTTCAAAGGTGAGGTTGGCACAGATGTGGGTGGCAACCTCCACATTCATCACCTGCCCCTTGTGGGGCTCCGAGGTAATCATGCGCTGCGGAAAGGATTTGGCCGTCTGCGCCGAAACCCCGGTAACACTGCCGATAAGATTGGTCAGGGCGGTGATGTAATAGGGCCCCATATCAAAGAGGGGGCCGCCGCCGAACTGATAGAAAAACTCGGGGTCGGGATGCCAGCTTTCGGGGCCGTGGCCTATCATGGCCGCCGAGGCACCGATTACCCTGCCGATTACGCCCGAATCAATCAGCTCACGGCAGGTCTGAATGGCGGCACCCATAAAGGTATCCGGCGCACCGCCCACAAACAGGCCCTTTTCTTTGGCCAGTGCCAGAATGGCTTTGCCGTCCTCCACCGTGGTGGCAAGGGGCTTTTCGGTATACACGTTTTTGCCGGCGCGAAGGGCCGCCATGGTCACATCAAAATGCTGATAAGGGCGGGTAATGTTCAACACAATATCCACCTCGGGGTCGGCAAACAGCTCCTCCATATTCTCATAGAGCTTGGGAATATTGTATTGAGCCACCGCCTTTTCGGCGCGCTCCCGAATCAGGTCGCACACGCCGATGACTTCCACATTCTGAAAACATCCGGTGATATTTTTCAGATAGATGCCGGAGATGGAACCGACTCCCACAAAGCCGATTTTCGTTGTTTTCATACAACCGCCTCCCATAATCTATTTATTAAAAGGCTGTAACATCAGTATAGCGAAATAAACCTGCCCCGTCAATCCGAAATTCGGAGGTCGGGGCACTTTTTGAGGCTTCACGGCGGGGAGCCGGAGAGCCGTATCAAATCATGAATCAAAGCACGATGCTCTGAATATCCACATGGTTTTCAATCAGGCCGTTACCAAACAAAAACGCCTCCGTGGACTGAATGGCAGCCACATCCTCTGCTGTGAGGGCCGTGTCAAAATCATACATGGCATACATATCCCTTACCGCCGAAAGTTCAAGGTCGAGGGCCTCGGCGGTAACGGCAAAGGCGGCCTCCTCATCGGCGCGCATTTCGTCAACGATTCTGTTCTGCTCCGCCTTGAACGCCTCGATGATGCCGGGGTTTTCGGCGGCAAATTTCGCAGTTGTTGCGGTGACGATGGTGGCGGCAATCAGCCCCTCCCCGTCGCAGACCTTGTGGTATCCTTTTTGCTCGCATTGGTAGGCCGCAGGGCCGCCCAGCAGCGCCGCATCCACACTGCCGCCGTCCAGCGCGGCGGCGGAGGAGGGAATATCCATGGATACAAAATTCACATCCTTTTCCGTCATCTGCCCGGCGGCAAGGTAGGCCGCCAGCAACTCGTGCAGGTTGGTGCCCTTGGGGCCTGCCACGGTTTTTCCTTTCAAATCCGCAGGAGAATTGATGGAAGCATCCGCCGAATACATGGCAAAGGCTTTGGGCGCTGCGGAATACATGCTGATAATGCGGATATCCGCCCCGTTGGCGGCGGCCATAATGACGGAGGAACCGCCCACGCCGTTAAGAATATGAATATCCCCCGAGGCCAAAGCAGCGGTCTGGTCGGCACCGCTGTCCAAATCGGAATAAGCAAAGCCCAGGCCCAGTTTGCCGAAGGCGGCGGCAAAACCGCCCTGCTGTTTTTCCAGCACGGAGGGCACATTCAGGGGCGAGGCCACATAGGTCATCACCACTTTATCGGTGGTGAACTCCCCCGTTCCCTTTTGCCCGCACCCGCAAAGGGCAAGAGCCATGGTAAGGCAAAGTATCAAGGAAATCGCTTTTTTCATAGTAATACCTTCTTTCCGATTATCAAATTCGGTTAACCCGAAACCGTAATGATTCTGTCACCAAGGAAGGTGGCCTCCTCAATATCATGGGTCACAAACACAACGCCCGCTCCCGTCTGCTCACGGATTTTCAGCAATTCCTGCTGCATCTGCCGACGGGTGGCACCGTCCAATGCGGAAAACGGCTCATCCATCAGAATCAGGTTGGAGCGGCGAATCAGGGTGCGCGCCAGAGCCGCCCTCTGCTTCATGCCGCCGGAAAGCTGGGCGGGGTAGGCTTTTTCAAAGCCCTGCAGACCCACCATTTTCAGTATTTCCTCCGCTTCCCGCTTTTTGCTTTTATCAAGACCCAGCATCACATTTTTTTCACAGGTGAGCCACGGCATCAGCCGCGCCTCCTGAAACATCATGCCAACGGTCAGCCCCTCCGGCAGAATCACTTCCCCTGCCGTGGGCTTTTCAAGCCCCGCTATCAGCCGCAGCAGGGTGGTTTTGCCGCAGCCGCTTTTGCCCACCAGCACGGTAAAGGCCGTGGGGTCGATTTCCAGATTCAGTTTTTCAAACACGGTAAGGTCGCCTTCCTCCCTGCGGAAGGTGACATTCACATTGCGAAACACGATGTTATCTGTGCTCATCATGCACCTCCTGCCCCATACGGCGGTTCACCTGCTTTACAGCAAGGCCGAAAAGCTTATCCGTTACCAAACCGAGCACGCCGATAAGAATGATGCCCACCAGCACCTTATCCGTGCGGGAAAGGGCCTGCGCATCCAGAATCATGTAGCCCACACCGCTTGCGGCGGCAATCATCTCCGCCCCCACAATGGCGCGCCAGCTGTAACCCAGGCCGATTTGCATACCCACCAGAATATCGGGCAGCGCATCGGGAATACGGATTTTCAAAAAGACATCCCGCCGGCTCATGCGAAGCATCTGCCCCACCTCCAGCAAATCCCTGTCGCAATTCCGCAGGCCCGCCTCCGTATTCATGAAAATGGGGAAAAAGGAGGTGAGCACGATTACGATGATTTTGGGCACTTCCCCGATGCCGAACCATAATATCAGCAGGGGAATCAGGCTCATGGGGGGCACATTGCGCATAAATTCCAATATAGGTTTATAGAAAGGGTCTGCCTTGGGGCACAGGGCGGCAGCCAGCCCCGCGCCGAAAGCCAGCGCAAAGCTGATGCAAAAGCCCGTGAGCACCCGTAAGAGGCTATGGAACAGATTGGTAAAAAGCTCCCCGGATTTTGCCATGGCAAGGGCCGCCTGCCACACCTTTGCCGGGCCGGGAAACACAAAGGAGGAGAACACACCGGCGGCGGAAAGCCCTGCCCAGACACCGATAATCACGGCAGCCACCCCAAGGGTCTTTAAGGGATTAAGTATTTTTTGTTTCATCATAATCCCCCCTGCTCCGTGATAAGATATAGCCGTGCTCCGAAAGCTCGGTTTCAATTCGCTTCAACTGCCCGGCGGCATCCGAAAAGGCATTTTCCTTGTTGTCATAAAGGCTGTATTTGGCCCTGTCCTCCTCGGGTGTGAGATTGGGCATAATCACATTGGCTCCCGCGTTCAGGCCCAGTATGCGGCCCTCCGGCAACAGTGTCTGCAAGGCGGTGGTGGCAGGAATCAGAGCCTTCGGCAGCATCAGGCGCACAAGGCTGATTAAGAACAGCGTCAGTTCCACACTGCCTGTTTTCTCCCCCGCAAAGGGGGTGTCACGGTGAGGAATGAAGGGGCCCATGCCCACCATGTGAGGGCGAAAACTGCGAATAAACAGCAAATCCTCCGCCAAAGCCTCCGCCGTCTGGTACGGGGAGCCCACCATCATGCCGCACCCGGTCTGGTAACCGATGCTTTTCAGGGCATGAAGGCATGCCATGCGGTTATCAAAATCCATACCGGCAGGGTGCAGTTTTGCGTAATGGGCGGGCAGCGCCGTTTCGTGGCGCAGCAGATAACGGTTGGCCCCGGCCTCATAGAGCCTGCGGTAACTTTCCCTGCTCCGCTCCCCCATGGAAAGGGTAATGGCACAATCGGGATACCGCCGGCGCACGGTGCTCACAATATCGGTCAACACCTCATCGGTGTAGTACGAATCCTCGCCCCCCTGCAAAACAAAGGTGCGAAAACCCGCACGGTAACCGGCCTCACAGCACGCCAGAATCTGCTCTTTATTCAGGCGGTAACGCTGCGCATGGCGGTTAGAACGGCGAATGCCGCAGTAATAACAGTCATTTTTACAGATGCTGCTCACTTCAATGAGCCCCCGCATATACACCTCACGGCCAAACACCTCATCGGTCAGCGCCCGCGCCTTTTCGGCGGCATAGGCCGCATCCTGCGGGGTGCGGTTTTGCAAAAGGGCTATGAATTCGTCTTTATTCAGTTGAGCAGCAGAATCTATCAGATGCTTCATATCTTACAATCCCAACGGTTCAATACTTCTTTTCAGTATGCCGGAGCCCATGGCAAGCACCATGCCGTAGTTGGTTATGGGTACCCCCTGC
>JAZRWZ010000386.1:0-7363 GCA_045599985.1 Acutalibacteraceae bacterium
ACCCTGTTTGACATCACCGTAAATATTCTGCAGAAAATGCAAGCTGTACTCACGGAGGTCAAGCCCGACGTTGTGCTTGTTCACGGTGACACCTCCACTACATTTGTTACCGCTCTTGCCTGTTTCTATATGCAGATTCCCGTGGGTCATGTGGAAGCGGGTTTGAGAACATACAATATTTACAGCCCTTACCCCGAGGAATTCAACCGTCAGGCAGTATCTATCGTATCAAAATTCAATTTTGCTCCCACAGAACTTTCCAAGGCCAATCTGATAAAAGAAGGCAAGGACGAATCCTCCATATTCATCACCGGCAACACGGCTATCGATGCTTTAAAAACAACCGTGCGGGATGATTATACTCACCCCGAACTTGACTGGGCCAAGGGCAGCAGGCTGATTCTTATTACTGCTCACAGAAGAGAGAATCTCGGCGAACCAATGCATCACATGTTCAGAGCAATCAGAAGAGTGCTTGACGAGCATCCCGATGTAAAGGCCCTTTATCCGATTCATATGAATCCCGTTGTCAGGCAAGCTGCAAACGAAGAACTCGGCGACTGCGACAGAATTCATATCATTGAGCCTCTTGAAGTACTCGACTGCCATAACATCATGGCAAGAAGCTACATGATTCTTACCGATTCCGGCGGAATTCAGGAGGAGGCTCCTTCACTCGGTAAGCCCGTACTTGTAATGCGTGATACAACCGAAAGGCCTGAAGGTATTAAAGCGGGCACACTTAAACTTGTCGGCACCGATGAAGATGTGATTTATGATAATTTCACATTGCTGCTTGATAACAAAGAAGCCTATGACAAGATGGCTCATGCAAGCAACCCCTACGGTGACGGTTTTGCATGTAAACGAATTGCAGATATTTTTTCTGCCGCTGAATAAATCATTATTCATAGATACATTTAAGACTTTCAATCACGACAATCATACTAAAAAATCAGGTGAAAAATATGTCAACTATCAGCATTGTTGTTCCTGTATATAATTCAGAACAATACCTTAAAAACTGTATTAACAGCATATTAGATCAACAATTCACTGATTTTGAATTACTGTGTATTGACGACGGAAGTAAAGACGGTTCCGGTAAAATTTTAGATGAGTATGCACTAAAAGATAGCCGGATAAAGGTTTATCATAACCAAAATCGCGGCGTATCCTATACAAGAAATTTTGGAATTGAAAAAGCCTCATCGCCGTATATCGTATTTGTCGATAGTGACGATTCGGTTAACAATCAATATTTGCATCAGCTTTATTCCGGTATTGATGATGAATGTCAACTTGCTGTCTGTGGAATGGAAGTGACAGACGCAATACCCTTCCACTCGGAACAAAATACACAATCAAAGTTTGATATAATAAGTTTTTCCGAAAAAGATGACCGAAAACTTGGATTCTGTATTACAAACAGGTATTTCGATTGTGCTTGTGCGAAAATCTTTTCTTCTGATATTATCAAAAAAAACAACATCCGATTTGATGAAAACATTTCTTTTGGTGAAGACAATATTTTTGTTTTGGATTATCTTAGGTTTGTTGAAAAATTTTGTCTGATTGATAATCCGTTATACTACTATAACAGGCATAGCAACTCATTATCCACGTCGGTCAAATCTGATTTTGATCGTTTCACAAAGGGATTGGGGTTAACTGAAGAATTGTTTTTTTCAAAAAACATATTCGGAACCGAAGTACAAAAAGCAATAGACCATAGAAGGGTTCTTGTGGCTGAATATTCACTCTACCCTCTCTTTCATTCGGATATTTCAGACAAGTATCAATCTGTAAAAAATATTTTATATAACAGCAAATTAGCAGGTTCATTAACGCGATTAAAAAAGAAAAATATGTTAACCCGTTTTCAAAAAATAATGTGCTTCAGAAGCCCGTTTCTGCTAAAAATATATTATGACAAAACTGAAGGGAAACTTTCATTGAAACACATAATAAAGAAATTGCTGCACCCGTAATTGTATTTGATTTATTATTGAAAAATGTAATTTCAACATTGCCATTATAAAGTTTCATATCGTAGTTTAAGCATTCAACACAAAAAATAATAAAATGAGGTGACTGACATGAACAGAATTTTGGTAGGTTCTCCCGTAAAACAGGAATCTATTGTACTGAAAGAGTTTTTGATTGGCTTGGATGAGGCAAAAAAAGGCGATAATCAACTGACATATTTTTTCATTGACGATAATACGGAAGAAGAATCGACCCGCTTGCTTGAAGAGTTTTCCAAAAATCATTCTGTAATTATAATGAAAGGAGAAGCAATTTTTAATGCAAGCGAATGGGAAGCCAATGATTATGTGACACACAATTGGCAATCCATTAATTTTGCAAAGGTCACTACTTACAAAAATAAAATGATAGAGTATTGCATTCAAGAAAAATACGACTATCTGTTCCTGATTGATTCTGATGTAATAATTGATCGCAGAGCCATTTTGCAGCTTCTTTCCGACGATGTTGAAATCGTTTCCAATATCTATTGGCAGCAATGTCAAAGGAACGGGGGATTAACCCCGCAGTGTTTTTGGATTCCGGATATTTATATTCAGGAAAAATCATTTAATGTTCTGTATCCTTTCGAGGAGTCACACAAAATTCGAATGGCCGCTTTCAAAAAGTTGAAAGAACCGGGATTGCACCTGGTTGACGGTTTGGGAGCTTGCACCATGATTAAGCGCAGCGCATTGGAAAAAGGCGTTGATTTTACTCCGATTTATAATTTAAAAATTTTGGGCGAAGACAGACCGTTCTGTATCCGAGCAGGTGCATTGGGAATATCGCTGTATGTAGATACAAATTATCCTGCCTATCATTTGAGAAATACGGCTTTTTTAGACCGTGTTGATGAATTCCGAAGAGATGGTTTTAAATTTGATATGTGTCAGATTTTTGAACCGGATCCTCCCAAAAAGAAACTGAATGCAATTCAACGTTTTATCTTGCGAGCTGCCAAAAAAATAGTTCGCGATTTGTCTGATTGAGTATTATCGGTTGCGAAACGAGTTTGCAATAATCACTGTTCTGACTTATGACGGAAATTGCTTCAATTTACGGTATCCGGGAACACCGATGGGCGAATAACAGCATTCTGATACGGACCGGGTCACCGGAAATGCTTTACACTGCATTCACAGCATTGATAAATTATTTTGGAGGGCAATAATGGACAGAGTATATGCCGTTGTTACTACCTATAACAGAAAAGAATTGTTGGCAGAATGTTTAGAGGCCATATTATCTCAAACCTATCCTGTAGAAAAAATAATTCTTATTGATAATGCCAGCACCGACGGAACGGAAGAGATGCTGAATCAGAAAGGTTTTTTATCCAATCCGGTAATTCAATATGAAAAGCAAAATGAAAATTTAGGCGGAGCCGGCGGATTCTACATAGGAATGGAGTTGGCAAAAAACGAAGAATGTGAATGGGTATGGATAATGGATGATGATACCATTCCCGCTTCGGATTGTTTGTTTTCATTGATTGAGGCTAAAAACTCCATCCGGAATGCCCAAATCAATACAACCATAAAAGCCAGACCGATTGCATACCTGTCGAGCGCCGTATATGGGCCGAACGGTGAGTTTACCAATCTTCCGCAGATAAACAGTTCCGCTGCTTCCAACGGTTTTCCATACTGGTACCAACATTTGGAAAACGGGATAGTCGGAATTGAAAAGACAACATTCGTTTCGGTATTGGTAAGCAAAGATGCCATGAAACAATGCGGCCTTCCTTGCAAGGAGTTTTTTATTTGGGGAGACGATTCGGAGTATACATATCGGTTAAGCAAGTACTATGGCGAAGGGTATTTCGTAGGCAAAAGCAAAGCCATTCATAAAAGAATAATTGCAAAACCGTTGGATATGAATAATGAAACAGAGATTGGCAGAGTAAAAATGTACCATTATTTATACCGGAACAGATATATCATGAATTGCTACTATCATGGGTATTCCATGGGAAAACGCAGCTTTTTAAAGTTTGCGCGTGCAAATCGGAATCTTCGGAAACTAAAATTCGGCAAAGAGAAATACTATGCCAAAGTCCATGGAACATGGGAAGGCATCAAAGAGTATCCGAAGTTCAAGCAATTGATTGATCAGCAGTTGAAAAAATAGAATATTATTGTCTGCAGGCAATCCTGTAATAATATTATCGAAGATAAAGCTCTTACCGACTTTGTCCGTATTTATCCTTTGACTGTGAAGAACAGTACATTGTGAAAAATGCGGCCATTTTCGGTTTTTGAACTGAGGCAAAGCTATGTTCTGGTTTATTTATCACCTACCCCTCTGGTTCGTTGCCGGGGGAACGGTTGCCGCTCCCTTTGTGTGGGCACTGATGATGCTCCCCGTTGCCAAACGCAGCACCAAAGCCGTAAGAAATCTGAATATCTTTTTCCTTTTGATCGCCCTGGGCGGTATCCTATATGTTACCCTTTTTCGCTCGTCGTCGGGCGAACGGGAGTGCATTCTTATGCCGTTCCATATCTTTATTGAGGCAAGGGGGCAAAGGGATTTTTACCGCTCCATGCTGATGAATATTACCCTGTTCACCCCTTTGGGGATTGCCCTGCCCTTTGCTTTGACGGATTTGAAAAAGCCTGCTGCCAAGGCCATTCTGCTTGCTTGCCTGCTTTCAATAATGATTGAGGTTCTGCAGTTCATTCTGGGAACGGGCCGGTGCGAAACAGACGATGTGCTTTGCAACACTCTGGGTGCCGCCATCGGCAGCCTTTCTTATGTGGTATCAGTGAAAAAAATCAGCAAAACCTGAAAAAAGATCATCATTTCATTTGACAAACCTCATACTATGGTGATATAATGACCGTATATAAGTGGAAATTTGTCTAATAGAGCATTCGGAGGAATCATAATGAAAAAAATCATTGCCATTTGCCTGACTTTTATCATTGCGGGCGCCTGCTGTGCTTTGCTGCCCGCAAGCGCATATAATGTCATCAGCCCCACTGCCCCTACCTACACCGCACCCGGCTATGATGACGAAACCAGAGACCCCACCCGCGGTGTAACGCAGTATTTCACCGTTCCCTTTGATCCCAGCGAAATTCGCAGCGATATTGATGATATCGTTTCCCGCATCGAAGCCTCCAGAAAGAGCAATCCGGATTATTCCAGAATTCCTTTTTCCCGCTTCACCTTACCCTTCACCAATAAGGGTAAGGATGACCCCGACAGCCCCAACTACACCGGCAAGGTTACTTCCGTAACCCGCGATAAGTCCCCCCATTCCCCCGACACCGCAACAAACATTGAGTTTGCCCCCATTCTTGTGGCTGTTATCATGCTTATGGGCTCTGCTGTGTTTGCCGGCAAGGTTCTTAACAGGAAGAAAGAGGAAGAAGACTAAGATTGTTTTAAAAAAGGGCCTTGCTAGAGGCCCTTTTTTGTTAAGGTGATACTATGAGAAAAAAAATGAAAACCCTGCTGTGTTTTTTGACGGTGCTTTGCCTTTTGCTCTCCACCGGGTGCTCCGTCACCGATATCGGGCAAAAGCTTAACCCGCGGCACACCGAAACTCAAACCGAAGCTCAGCCCGAAACCGAGGAAGATACCGGCAGCGTGCTGCCCCCGTGCCCCGTTGACCTGATGGAATACATGACCCAGAACATGGAGGTTTATGCCTATATCGAAATTCCCGGCACCAACATCTCCTACCCCATTGTGCAAAGCCGCCGGGACGATAACTACTACCTGCGCCGCAACTGGAAGGGCGAGCACGACACCTCCGGCAGCATCTTCTCCCAAACCTGCAACACCACCGAGTTTACCGACCCCGTAACCATTCTTTACGGCCACCACACAAGCCGGGGCAATATGTTCAGCGACTTGTTGAAATATAAGGACGAGGATTTCTTCAACGAGAATAATCTGATTTATATTTACCTGCCCTACGGCGTTCTGATATACCGCATTTTTTCCTCTCACACCTTTGATGACCGCCATATCCTGAACTCCTACGATTTTTCCAATCCCGAGGTGTTAACGGAATTCCAGCAAATGCTGCTGGATCCTCCCGCTCTGGAAAAAACGGTGGCAGAAGGTGTCACCCTGAACCCCGCTAACCATATTCTTACTCTTTCAACCTGTGCCGAGCCTGTCAGTGGCTGCAACGCAAGGTATCTTGTAAACGGAGTACTGATTGATTATGTTTTCGAGGCTTAAATACATCAACTACCCTGCCGCCATCCGCAAAAAGATGCTGGAAAGGGAAAAACAAAAACAGAAAAAGAAAAAATCCGTTATCAAAATCATACTGATTGTGATTTTGGCACTGATTCTCCTGTTCTTTGGTGCCGTTGCTTTTTCGTGGTATAAAGGCCGCTCTGCTGCTGTTCAGACCGAGGTTACGCTGAACACGGACGATGTTGTGCTCAAGGAAGCGCCCGTAGTCAAGGATTCGGGCAAAACCGTAACCTATAAGGGCACGACCTATTACTTTAACGAAAACATGGTTTCCTTCGCTTTTATCGGTATTGATAAAGAGAGCCTGGGATTAAAGGACGGCGTAGTCGGCACCGGCGGCCAGTCCGATACCATTGCCGTGCTTGCCTATGACACGGCAACGGGCAAATCCAAAATTCTTGTTGTGCCCCGTGAAACCATGGTGGATGTGAACACCTACGATGTGAACGGCGGTTACCTTGATATTAAGAAAATGCAGATTTGCCTTGCCTACGCTTATGGTGACGGCGGCCACAAGAGCTGTGAAAATGCAATGAACAGTATCAACCGTCTGCTGTTCGGCATGCAGGTGAACCACTATGTGGCCCTTGACCTTGACGGTATTGCCGCCGTGAACGACGCCGTTGGCGGCGTAGAGGTAACCAGCCTTGAAACCATTGACCAATTCACAAAGGGCGAAACCGTAACCCTTCACGGTGATATGGCAAAACGCTATGTCAAAAGCAGAAGAAAAGATGTTGTGGATGCCGATACCGCCCGCCGCGCAAGGCAGAAGCAGTATGTGGAGGCGTTTGCCGCCAAAACAGTGAAAATGGTCAAAAAGGACTTCACGGTGGTGCCTGACCTCTGGTCCTTTGCCTCAAGCTACATGGTTACCGATTTGAATGTAAACGATGTGACCTATCTGGCCACCGTTGCCCTGCGAAAGAGTTTTGCCCTGGGTGAATTCAATACCGTACCCGGCACTTACGCCATGGGCGAAACCTATGCGGAATACACCGCCGATGCAGACGCATTGTTTGAGCTTGTACTGAACACTTTCTATACCAAATAAGATTTTCACAAGAGCGATTCAGTGGGGAGCATGAAAGATAAAACCGTAATTTCTCCCCCC
>JAZRWZ010000387.1:0-11984 GCA_045599985.1 Acutalibacteraceae bacterium
GAAAACGTGAAAACCTATGCGCCCCGGGATGCCGCAGCGTGGGCAGAGGCTTATGAGCGTTTTCTGAAAGTGGTTGGTTAAAACATTCTTATACATTCAACTAAAAAATGAAAGGAAAGAATCATTATGGCAAAAAGCAGATTGATTGGCGATTACCCCGTAATCGGTATTCGCCGCATTATTGATGCACGCAGAGGCCCCCTGAAGGTAAGAGAATCCCTTGAGGAGCAGACCATGGGCATGGCTCAGGCCGCCAAAAAGCTTTTTGAGGAAAACCTTTGCTACTCCAACGGTGAGCCCGTAAAGGTTGTTATCTCCGAAACCAGCATTGGCCGTGTTGCAGAGGCCGCACAGGTTGCCGCCCAGTTCAAAAAAGAGGGCGTTGACATCACCCTTTCCGTTACCCCCTGCTGGTGTTACGGCTCCGAAACCATGGATATGGACCCCATGACCATCAAAGGCGTGTGGGGCTTTAACGCCACCGAGCGCCCCGGCGCCGTTTACCTTGCCAGCGTTCTGGCCGCCCATGCACAAAAGGGTCTGCCCGCTTTCGGTATTTACGGCCACGATGTGCAGGATGCCGACGACACCACCATCCCCGACGATGTAAAAGAAAAACTGCTCCGCTTTGCCCGCGCCGCCGTTGCCGCTGCCACCATGCGCGGCAAGAGCTACCTGCAGATCGGCTCCATCTGCATGGGCATTGCAGGCTCCACCATCAACCCCGAATTCATTGAGGAATACCTTGGCATGCGCGTAGAAAGCGTTGACGAGGTTGAAATCATCCGCCGCATGACCGAGGGCATCTATGACGAGAAAGAGTATCAGAAGGCCCTCAAGTGGACAAAAGAGAATTGCCCCGAAGGCTTCGACAAGAACCCCGACTTTGTTCGTAAATCCCCCGAGCAGAAGGAAAAGGATTGGGAATTCACCGTTAAGATGATGTGCATCATCAAGGATTTGATGAACGGCAACAAGAATCTGCCCGAAGGCCGTGAAGAAGAGATGGCAGGCCACAACGCCATTGCCGCCGGCTTCCAGGGTCAAAGACAGTGGACCGATTTCTATCCCAATGCCGACTTTGCAGAGGCTATGCTCAACACCTCCTTTGACTGGGAAGGCGCCCGCGAGCCCTACATCCTTGCCACCGAGAACGATACCCTCAACGGCCTTGGCATGCTGCTTATGAAGCTGCTTACCAACCGCGCCCAGATGTTTGCCGATGTGCGCACCTACTGGAGCGGTGAAAGCGTGAAGAGAGTAACCGGTTATGACATTGAAGGCGTTGCCAAGAAGGCCAACGGCTTTATCCACCTTATCAACTCCGGCGCCTGCTGCCTTGACGCCTGCGGCGAAATCAAGGATGAAAACGGCAACGGCGTTATCAAGCCCTGGTACGAAGTAACTGCCGAGGACCAGAAGAAGTGCCTTGCCGCCACCGACTGGTGCGCTGCCGATAACGGCTACTTCCGCGGCGGCGGATACTCCAGCCACTTCCTCACCCGTGCCGAAATGCCCGCCACCATGATTCGTCTGAACATTGTGAAGGGTCTTGGCCCCGTGCTTCAGATTGCCGAGGGTTACACCGTATCCCTTCCCGATGAGGTTTCCGATGTGCTGTGGAAGCGCACCGACTACACCTGGCCCTGCACCTGGTTCGCCCCCCGCTGCGACGGTGTTGGCGGCGATGCTTTCAAATCCGCTTATGACCTGATGAACAACTGGGGTGCCAACCACGGCGCTATCAGCTACGGCCACATCGGTGCCGACCTGATTACCCTTTGCTCCATCCTTCGCATCCCCGTAGCCCTTCACAACGTGCCCGACGAAAAGATTTTCCGTCCCGCCGTTTGGGGTGCTTTCGGCACGAAGGACAGAGAGGGTGCCGATTACAGAGCCTGCAAGGCTTTCGGCCCTCTGTATAAGACCATCCGCTAAATAACCCATACCGTCAAAAAGGGTCTGCGACAAAAAATCGCAGACCCTTTTTCTGTTCTGTTTTTAATCATAGCGCACAACCGTGGTGAACCGGCCCGATTGTTCCGCCGCCGAAACGAGTTTTCCCATGCGGTATACAGCTTTTTCGGGTCGGGGCGCATCCTTGACGACCTCGCCGCTTTGGCCGTTCACCGCCGTGAATTCCGCAATGTTGAGGGTATCGTACTCGAATTTTGTGAAGGTAATCCAACCGTTTTGAACATCGTACTCGGTCTGGTACACATACCGCGTTCCGTTTTCGATAACCTCGTGGTTGCCGATAGTGGAATCGTAGGCAGGGAACATATCAATCATCCGGTTTTCCAATTCGGTTTCCACACCGTAATCCGTCAGGAATACCGTTTCCATATCGCCGTAGCTGCAAATGGTCGCCTGCCTGCCGACGGTATCCAGATAATCCTGCGCCTGCTTGGCCACGGCAATCCACATCTGCTCATTTTCCGCCTTTGTCAGCCCCGCCAAAATCTTTTTTTCGATTTTTTGAGGGAACAGGGCTTTAAGGGAGGGGCCATACCGGGAACCATCCTCTGCGTGTTCCGTTTTTATCAGCTGATAACCTTCAGCATTTTTTCGGAATGTGAACACCGATGGCACACTGCTGCCGCTGACCCCGATAAAAAAGCCGTTGACAAAGCCGTATTCCTCGTAATCCGCCAGCAGATAAACGGTAACGGTATCGCCCTTTTCTTCGGTGCCGAACACCAGATGGCTCTGTGTCCGGCATTCTCCCCGGGGATTATCCGGGTTGTGTTGGGCCAGTATTGCCTCCGAAACAGCAGCATCCAGTTCATCACTGATATGGGCGGTCACAACAACATTGGATTCATTCTCAACATGAGGCACCTCCCGGCTCGGGAAAAGAACAAAAGCACAAAGCAGACAAATCCCCGCCAGCAGCACCGCAATTACGGCAATCGCTGCCCTTTTGCGTTTTCTTTTTTTGGCGGCTTCCTTTTCCAACCGCTGATTCAAATCATAAAGCTGTTCCGCGATTTGAGCTAAACTCAACCCGTCCTCTTTTTTCTCCGCATCACTGCCGAGCAGTTCACCAACGGGAACCTCCAATAACCCGGATATTTTTTCAAGCATCACCGCATCGGGCACGGAATACCCTTTTTCCCATTTGGAAACGGTTTGCCGAACCACATTTAATTCCCGGGCAAAGGTTTCCTGGGTGTAGCCCTTTTGTTTGCGCAGGTTTCTGATGTTTTCGCCGAGCATCCGGCTCACCTCCCTTTACTATATAGTATTATTATACCATCCCGCGCCGGTTTTGGCAAGCAATGCAGATTAACATGGGAATCTGCAGGCTGATTTTTATAAAAACAAAACAGAGGCTGTGGCGTTTCTTGCCCGGCCTCTGTCTTTTTATCTTATCCTATGTTTGCCGCAAATTACATGCCCCGGCGTGCCACGCAGTTTTCCAGCTTGATGGCCTCATATACGCCCTCGTCAAACAGGTCGCAGATTCCGCGGTACTGCTCAAGGGGCAGGCTCTCCAGCGTTTCGCCCGTTTTGATGCAAAGTGCCACGATTTCGCCCGTGGCCTTGTAGGCATCGCGGAAGGGAAGGCCCTTGGAAACCAGATAATCGGCGCAATCCGTGGCGTTGATAAAGCCGCCGGCAGCCGCCTTGCGCATATTGGCGGGGATGGCCTTCATGGTATCAATCATGGGAATCAGGGTATCCACACAGATTTTTACGGTATCAAAGGCATCAAAAATGGCATCCTTATCCTCCTGCATATCCTTGTTGTAGGCAAGAGGCAGACCCTTCATCATGGTGAGCAGGGTAATCAGGTCGCCGAATACACGGCCGCTTTTGCCGCGCACCAGTTCCGTAATATCGGGGTTCTTTTTTTGCGGCATAATGCTGGAGCCTGTGGAAAAGGCATCGTCCAGCTCCACAAATTTGAATTCCCAGGAGCACCAGAGCACGATTTCCTCGGATAAACGGGAAATATGCACCATAATCAGGGAGAGCGCCGCCGCCAGCTCCACGCAGAAGTCACGGTCAGCCACGCCGTCCAGCGTGCTTTTGGTGTAGGTGTCAAAGCCCAGCAGCTCCGCCGTCATCTGGCGGTCAATGGGGTAAGTGGTGCCCGCCAGAGCGCCGCTGCCCAAAGGAGAAACGTTCATTCTTTTTTTGGCATCCGCCAGACGCCCCAAATCACGGGTAAGCATTTCCACATAGGCGCTCAGGTGCGCTTTAAAGGTGATGGGCTGTGCCCGCTGCAAATGGGTGTAGCCGGGCATAATCGCATCCTTATATTCCTCTGCCTTGTTCTGCAGGGAGGCAATCAGCCCCTCCACCAAAGGAATCAGGGCATCGCACTCCTTGCGCAGGTACAGCCGCACATCCACGGCCACCTGGTCGTTGCGGCTGCGGCCCGTGTGAAGCCGCTTGCCCGCATCACCGATGCGCTCGGTCAGAGTCTGCTCAATAAAGGTGTGGATATCCTCGGCATTGGGGTCAATCAGCAATGCACCGGATTTGATATCGGCTTTGATTTGCTCAAGGCCCACGCAGATGGCATCTCTGTCCTCGGCGGTGATAATGCCCTGCGCGCCCAGCATGGTGGCGTGGGCTATGCTGCCGTTAATATCCTCCTCAAACATACGGGAATCCGTAGCGATGGAGGAGTTGAAATCGTTGGTTTTTTTATCCGCTTCCTTGGAGAAACGGCCTGCCCAAAGCTTCATAGTGAGTTCTCCTTATAAACCCGAAAAAAGGAGCCACCGGGGTGACTCCCTTTTATTTCGGTGATTTCTTATTTGTTGTTGCGCTCTGCCTCAAGAATCGCTCTGACCTTGAGGGGAAGGCCGAACAGGTTGATGAAGCCTGCGGAATCCTTCTGGTTGTAAACCTCATCCTCATCAAAGGTGGCAAAAGCCTCGCTGTAAAGGGTGTAGGGGGAGGTTACGCCGGCGTTGATCATGTTGCCCTTGTAGAGCTTCAGTTTTACATCACCGGTAACGGTCTGCTGTGTGGAATCCACAAAAGCGGAGAGAGCCTCACGCAGAGGAGTGTACCACTGGCCGAAGTAAACCAGCTCGGCAAAGCGGTTGGCAACCAGCTCTTTGTAGTGGGCGGTATCTCTGTCAAGGCAGATGGTTTCAAGCACCTGATGGGCTCTGTAAAGGATGGCACCGGCGGGGTTCTCGTAAACGCCGCGGGACTTCATGCCAACAAGGCGGTTCTCAACAAGGTCGGCAATACCGATACCGTTTTTGCCGCCGATATCGTTCAGGTAGGCAATCAGCTCTACGCCGCCCATCTCTTTGCCGTCAACAGCGGTGGGAATACCCTTCTCAAAGTGAACGGTAACATAGGTGGGCTTGTCGGGAGCCATCTCGGGGGATACGCCAAGCTCAAGGAAACCGGGCTTGTTGTACTGAGGCTCATTGGCGGGGCTCTCCAGATCCATGCCCTCGTGGGAAAGGTGCCACAGGTTCTTATCCTTGGAGTAGTTGGTCTCGCGGTTGATTTTAAGAGGAATGTTGTGCTCCTCGGCATAGGTGATTTCTTCGTCACGGGATTTGATATCCCAGATTCTCCAGGGGGCGATAATCTGCATTTCGGGAGCAAAAGCCTTGATGGCAAGCTCAAAACGAACCTGATCGTTGCCCTTACCGGTGCAGCCGTGGCAGATGGCGTCAGCGCCCTCTCTCTTGGCGATTTCAACCAGTCTCTTGGCAATCAGAGGACGGGCAAAGGAGGTGCCGAGGAGGTAATCCTTCTCATACACGGCGCCGGCCTTCAGGGTGGGGAAGATATACTCGTTAACAAATTCGTCCTTCAAATCCTCAATATAGAGCTTGGAAGCGCCGGTTTTGATTGCCTTTTCCTCAAGGCCGTCAAGCTCGGTGCCCTGCCCCACATCACCGGAAACGGCGATGATTTCGCAGCCGTCGTAGTTTTCCTTGAGCCAGGGGATAATAATGGAAGTATCCAGACCGCCGGAATAAGCAAGAACTACTTTTTTGATTTCTTTCATAACTGATTCCTCCGTATTTATGTTCTGTGATGATTATACATCAAATATGCATTTTGTCAAGGGATTACTGAATGTTTATGCAATCTTGTGACTTTGCACAAAAGAAAAGTCAATATACATACAGCGTTTGTATGTTGGCACCCTCTCCCGCTCCGGAAGTTACGGCTGGTAAAGGCCGACCTTCTTCTGCACCTTTGTCAGGGTTCTGTAACTGAGCTTCAAAGCGGCTTCGGCACCCTTCTTTGCGGTTTCGGCAATGTAGGCCTTATCGGTGATGATGCGGTTATAATTCTCCTGAATGGGGCGCAGCTCATCAATCACGCTCTCGGCCACGGCCACCTTGAAATCGCCGTAACCCTTGCCGTCAAACTCACGTTCAATCTCCTCATAGGATTTGCCGGAGCAGCAGGAGTAAATGGCCATCAGGTTGTTGATGCCGTCCTTACCCTCGGCGTAGCGGACCACGGCCTCGGAATCTGTCACGGCAGATTTGAATTTCTTCAGAATCACCTCGGGCGGGTCAAGCAGAGAAACGGAAGCCTTGGGGTTGGGGTCGGATTTGCTCATTTTCTGGGTGGGGTCCTGCAGGCTGCAGATTTTGGCGCCCACCTTGCCTATGAAGGGCTCCGGCAGGGTAAAGGTCTGGCCGCGCATGGTGTTGAAGCGGTCCGCAATATCTCTTGCCAGCTCCAGATGCTGCTTCTGGTCGGCACCTACGGGCACGAAATCCGCCTGATAAATCAGGATATCCGCCGCCATGAGCACGGGGTAATCAAACAAGCCCACGTTCACGTTGCCCACATGCTTCTGGGATTTTTCTTTGAACTGGGTCATGCGGGATGCCTCACCGTACTGGGTGTAGCAGTTGAGAATCCATGCCAGCTCGGAGTGGGTGTGAACATGGCTCTGGAAAAAGACGATGCTTTTTTCGGGGTCAAGGCCCACGGCCAGCATCAGGGCAAACATCTCCTGAGACTGCTTGCGCATAATGGCGGGGTCGGGGTGAATGGTGAGAGCGTGCAGGTCGGCCACACCGTAAATGCAGTCGTACTCATCGCTCATGGTTTTCCAGTTTTTCAAAGCCCCCAGGTAGTTGCCCAAAGTGGGCACGGCGGTGGGCTGAATCAGGCTGAGAACGCGCTTTTTGCGCTCCTGTTGAATATTTTCCATGTTATCTGTCTTCCTTTCGGGGATTCATCAATAGGTTTTGGCAACTTCGCCGATAATTTTGGTGCCCTTCACAATACCCTCATCGGAGGGAGTGGAGAAATTCAGGCGGATGTAGCGGCACTCCGCCTCCTCATCGCAGCAGAAGGCGATGCCGGGCACCACGGTAACCCCTGCGGCGGCGCATTTGGAGCAGAACTCCGGCATATTCACGCCGTCACGCAGCTTGCACCACACAAACAGCCCGCCCTCGGGGCGCACATAGGTAACAAAATCGCCGAATTCCTTATCAATGCAGTCACACATCAGGTTCAGCTTGCGGCGGTAGATATCCCTGATTTTTTTGATGTGTGCCTCATAGTCATAGGCGGTGAGCCACTTGTAAACAATGTATTGGGAGATAAGAGGGGTATGCACATCCTGCGTCTGCTTTACCACGGTCATCTTGGCAAGCAAATCCTTGTCGGCGCAGACAAAGCCCACGCGGATGCCGGGGGCCACGATTTTGGAGAAGGAGCCGGAATACACCACAAGCCCCGCTTTATCGAGAGTCTTGATGGCGGGCACATCCTCCCCTGCCACACGGGTTTCGCCGTAGGGATTATCCTCCAGAATCACAACGCCGTATTTCTCCGCCAATGCGTAGATGGCCTTGCGCTTTTCATAGGAAGTGGTGCAGCCGGCGGGGTTCTGGAAATTGGGAATGGTATAGATGAATTTGGCGCGCTTTTCGGTTTTTAACGCTTCCTCCAAAGCGGCAATGTTCATGCCGTCCTCCTCCAGAGGCACACCCACCAGACGGGCGCCGAAGGCACGGAAGCAGTTGAGAGCACCGATAAAGGCGGGCTCCTCGCAAATCACCACATCCCCGTGGTTGAGCAGGGTGTGGGAGAGCAGGCTCATCACCTGCTGTGCGCCGGAGGTAACGATGACACCGTCGTTCTCATGAAGCACATCATAGCGCTCACGGCACATCTTTTTAAGTTCCTCCACCAAAGGGGCATACCCCTCGGTAATACCGTACTGCAGGGCAAGAACAGGGTCTTTCTCAAACAAGTCGCCCACGATTTCCTTCACATCGGCTATGGGGAAGGCATCGGGTGCGGGATTGCCGGCGGCAAAGGAGATCACATCGGGCCCGCAGCTTTTCAGAATTTCACGAATCATGGAAGGCTTCAAAGAAGCGATCCCTTCGGAAAACGGATAATTCATTTTGACAACCTCCGTAAAAATGTCATTAACAGGAACAGTATATAATAACTTTTTATAAAAGTAAAGGGAAAACCTTACAGATTTGTTCCCGTGTGTTTTCCCGGCTTTCGCATTGTATTTTCCGCTCACATCGTTTATACTGAAAGCAGGATTAAACCTATCTGCCCGATGAGGAGGAGTTTTTATGTTTTCCCGTCAATTCATTGCCGCAGGCACCGCCGTGAACGAATACACCGCCTTTGTGCCCGCCCCTCTGTTCCGCAAATCCTTTTTGCTGGATTCCCTTCCCGCCGCCTGCACCGCAGATGTGTGCGGCCTGGGATTTTATGAGATTTACATCAACGGTCACCGCATCACCAAGGGTCTGCTGGCCCCTTACATCTCCAACCCCGACCACATCACCTATTATGACCGCTACGACCTGATGCCCTATTTGCAGCAGGGCAAAAACGCCCTTTGCTTTATGCTGGGCAACGGCATGCAGAATGCCCCCGGCGGCCAGATCTGGGATTTTGACAAAGCCGATTTCCGCGGAGCGCCCCGTCTGGCTTTTGCCCTCACCGTAACGGATGCCGAGGGGAAACAGACCGTGACCGAGGCCGGCACGGATGTGAAAACCGCCCCCTCCCCCATTCTTTTTGACGACCTGCGCTGCGGCTGTTTTTATGACGCCCGCCTTGAAATGCCCGGCTGGAGCACCGCCGGTTTTGATGACAGCGGATGGCAAAACGCCGTTATGGCGGAAACGCCCCGCGGGCAGGCAAAATACTGCGAGGCAGAGCCCATTCTGCCCTACCGGGAGCTGAAGGCGATTTCCGTTTTGCCCCGCAAGGCAGCACCCTATTCACCCCGGGGTGATGTGCCGAAAACCCCCAATCCCATCATGAACCCCTGCCGGGAAGGGTATCTCTACGATTTCGGCGAGAATGTGGTGGGCGTGCCGAACCTGAAAATCCGGGGCAGCGCCGGTACACAGATTGACTTGCAATTCGGCGAAGCACTGGATGAAAACGGCGATTTGTATTACAGCAACATCAACTTCTATCCCGACGGCTTTTCCCAAAGGGATATCTACATCCTCAAGGGCGAGGGTGAGGAGCAGTTCACCCCGTCCTTCACCTACCACGGGGCACGGTACTGCCTTGTTATCGGCATCACACCCGAGCAGGCAACCCCCGATTTGCTCACCTTCTCCGTCTGCTCCAGCGCTTTGGCCCGCAGAGGTGATTTCGTTTGCTCCGACGATATGGCGAACCGACTCACCGCCATTCTGAAAAATTCGGATTTATCCAACTTCTTCTATTTCCCCACAGACTGTCCTCACCGCGAAAAGAACGGCTGGACGGGGGATGCCGCCGTATCCTGCGACCAGATGACCTTTCTCTTCGGCACCGAGAACAGCTACCGTGAGTGGCTCAATAACATGCGCCTTGCCCAGAAGGGCGACGGCACCCTGCCCGGCATTGTGCCCACCGGCGGATGGGGCTACCATTGGGGCAACGGCCCGGCATGGGATCTGGCCCTGACGGAGCTGACCTACCGCACCTATCTTTACCGGGGCGACAAAACCATTCTGGAGGAGAACGCCCCCGCCATCTTCCTGTATCTGAATAAAATCACAGCCATGCAGACACCCCGCAAAACCGTGGAATACGGCTTGGGGGACTGGTGCCCCGTAACGGTGGTGAAAGCCCCCACGGAGCTGACAAGTACCCTGATTTGCATGGATATCTGCCGCAAGGCCGCCTTTATTTTCCGCACATTGGGGCAGCATCACCATGAGCAGTTTGCCAAAAGCCTTTGGGCGGAGCTGAAAGGGGCTGTGCGCCGCTGCCTGCTGGATTTGAACACCTTCACCGCTGTGGGCCGCTGCCAGACCTCACAGGCCATGGCGATTTACTACGGTGCCTTTGAGGAAAGTGAGCGCCCCGCCGCCTTCGCGCGCCTGCTCACCTTTATTCACGAGGCGGATGACCACATGGATTTCGGCCTGCTTGGCTCCCGCGTGCTGTTCCGTGTGCTGGGCGATTTCGGTTATCACGAGCTGGCCTATCACATGATTACACGCCCCGACCATCCCTCCTACGGCGATTTTATCCGCCGGGGCGAAACCTCCCTGCCCGAGGACTTCCACCGTGAGGGCGAAGAAATCTGCTCCCTGAACCACCACTTCATGGGGGATTACGGCATCTTCTTTGCCCAATATGTGGCGGGCATATGCATCAATCCCTTTGAGGATAACTGCCGTGAAATCGCCCTGAAGCCCGCTTTCATTCAAAAGCTCACCTTTGCCGAAAGCTGCTATGACACCGTTTGCGGCAAGGTCAGCCTTCGCTGGGAGCGAAAGGGCGATGAGGTGGAAATCACAGTTACTGTGCCCGAGGGCATCACGGGCACCCTGCACCTGCCGGAGGGCTGGCACTTTGCCGATTCCTCACTGGTTCTTCGCCCGGCCGAAAGCGGCACCTTCACCGCAGTTTGCTGATTTGCCGTCCGGAGGCCGTTCCGTTGAAAATTCTTTTTTCGGAGGGCACTGCTTATGACCACGCAAAGAAATATACTGATTGCGTTTTTGCTGAATTTATCCTTTTCCGTATTTGAACTGTTCGGCGGCCTGTTCACGGGCAGCGTAGCCATTTTGTCGGATTCGGTTCACGATTTGGGGGATGCCGTATCCATCGGCGCCTCCTGGCTGTTGGAGCGAAAAAGCCGGAAGAAAGCGGATAGCAAATTCACCTACGGCTACATCCGTTTTTCCGTTCTGGGCGGCATCATCACCACAACCATTCTGTTTGCGGGCTCCGTGCCGGTAATCATCAGCGCCGTAAAGCGGGTGATACACCCCGTTCCCGTGGATTACGGCAAAATGATTGTGTTTGCCGTGGTGGGCGTGGTGCTGAACCTTACCGCCGCGCTTGTTACCCGCCGCGGGGATTCCATTAACCAGAAAAGCGTGAACCTTCACATGCTGGAGGACGTGCTGGGCTGGCTTGTGGTGCTGGCGGGCGCCGTCATTATGCGCTTTACCGATATCAGCCTGATTGACCCGCTCATGAGCATCGGTGTTTCCCTCTTCATCCTCATCAGCGCCGCCAAAAACCTGAAAGAGGTGCTGGATTTATTCCTTGAAAAAACCCCCGATAACATCGATATCGAGGAATTGAAAAAACATCTGCTCGGAATTGACGGGGTGGAGGAAATCCATCACATCCACATCCGCAGCATGGACGGCTTCAACAACTACGCCACCATGCACATTGTTACCAAAACCGCCGATGTGAAACGGTTGAAGGAACAGGTGCGGGAGGAGCTGGCCGAGCACAACATCTGCCACGCCGTGCTGGAAACGGAGGAAGAGCCCTGCGATGACATTGAATGTGCCCCTCACCTGCACACGGAAAGCGGCCACCACCATCACCATCATCACGAAGCGTGATTTTTTCGAAAAATAATAATGTGTGAGAAGTATGAAAACATGAGAAAGATTATAAGAATATCATTACCGTTTCTGCTGATAATCAGCCTGCTCTGCTCCTGCTCGCAGGCCCCCGCCGGCACTGCCGCCCGGGGTACAGCCTCTCAACAGGCATCGTTGCAGACCTCAGCACAG
>JAZRWZ010000388.1:0-24123 GCA_045599985.1 Acutalibacteraceae bacterium
CGACACCGCAGCGGGAATACCCAGCTCCCGGGGCAAAAAATCAAAGGCAGCACTGCCGGTGATTGCCGCCACATGACCGGGGCACAAAAGGCCGTTCACGCGGCTGCCCTCAAGCAGAGCCTGCAGGGCGGCGGGCATGGTTTTATGGGCGCACAGCACCGATACATCAGAAATCTTTTTTTGCGCCGCCTGCTCAATCAAAGCGGCGGTATTGGGGGTGGTGGTTTCAAACCCCACCGCAAAAAATACGAATTCCTTCTGCGGTTCCTCCCGGGCAAAGCGCAGCACATCAAGGGGTGAAAGCACCGTGCGCACATCCCGCCCTTCGGCCTTCAGGGAATAAAGGCTTCTGCCCCGGCAGGGCACACGCATCATATCCCCGTAGCAGCAAAGCACCGTGTTTTCCCGCTCCGCCAGATACAGAGCGGCCGCAATGTCGCTTTCATCCGTTACGCACACGGGGCAGCCGGGGCCGCTCACCAGAGTGATTTGGGGCGGCAGAATCTGCCGGATTCCGAAACGGGCAATGGCGTGGGTATGGGTGCCGCACACCTCCATCAGCCTCACGGGCGGCAAATCCGCTGCCACCTCTTCGATGGCCCGGGTCAGGTTACGAATCACATCATCCATAGCCGTATTTCCTCAAATATTTCCGGTTTCTTCAATCAGGCGGCGCAGCTCATCTGCCGCCTCCGGGTCCAGAATCTGAATCACAAAGCCCGCGTGCACCAAGGCGGTATCCCCCACCTTTGCCCCGGGCATCAGTCGCAGGGAGGCCTTTGTTCTTACGGCACCGTAATCCACGGTGGCCTCACCGTCCTCTATGGCCGTAATCAGGCCGGGAACAGCCAAACACATAAGCACCTCTCCTTATCTTATTTCAAGCCCCGCATCATTTTTGCGGGGCGGTTTTATTCTGCATAATCGCCGCAGCCGCCTGCCCCAGTGCCAAGCCGCCGTCATTGGCGGGCAAACGCTCGTTGGACAAAACGGTAAACCCCGCCGTCTCAAGAGCCTGCTCCGCGCCCCCGGTCAGAATCACATTTTGAAAGCACCCGCCGGACAGGGCGACTTTTGTACAGCCGTATTCTGCCTTTGCCCACCGGGCAATCTGCACGGTAAGGGCAATCACTCCCCGGTGAAACCGCGCCGAAAGGGTACTCTGCGGCACACCGGCCAGTCTGTCCTCAATCAGTTTTTTTATCGCAGGCCGCCAATCCATGCGCAGGGAATCCTTCTCATGAATCAACGCAAAATCGTAGCAGCCCTCTGCCGACATATCGGCGGTCTGCTCCCACACCACGGCAGCCTGCCCCTCATAGTGGGATACCATCTGCACGCCTCCCATGGCGGCGGCCGCGTCAAACAGCCTGCCCATGGAGGAGGTAACGGGAGCGTTCGCACCCGCCCGGCAGGCCTGAAGCAGATATTCCGCTTTTTCGGCACAGTCGGGCAGCAAACGGGGCAGCGCCCCGGGATTCACCTCACGGATAAGATATGCGGCAACCCGCCAAGGCTCCCGCACTGCCGCTTCGCCTCCGGGCAAACGGAAGGGCAGCAGCCCGCCGATGTGGCGGCTGTGGGCCATGCCGCCCACAAAAACCTCGCCGCCCCACACGGTGCCGTCATCCCCCAACCCTGTGCCGTCAAAAATCAGGCCAAGCACATCGCTGCCGTATTCGCCGTGCTCCGCCAGCACACCGGCAAAGTGGGCACGGTGGTGCTGCACATAGATAAGAGGCAATCGGAGGGACTCGGCATAGCGGGTGGCAAAGTAATCGGGGTGCAGGTCACACACCGCCGTGTCGGGCTCGGCATCAAACAATTTTTCAAAGGAGCGCACCTCGCGGCGGTAATCCGCCACGGTCTGCTCATTCTGTAAATCTCCCATATGGCTGCTTAAAAAAGCAAAGCCGTTTTTCACAAGGCAAAAGGTGTTTTTCTGCTGCGCACCCGCGGCAAACACCGTGCCGCTCCCCTCCAGCGCCAAGGGTTCGGGGGCATAGCCTCTGGCACGGCGCACAAAACGGGGCCTGCCGTTTATCACAATGCAGACGCTGTCATCCACCCGGCGCTCAATGGGGCGGTTGTGGGTGAGCACACCGTCCGCCAGAGATTCCAATAGATAACTCTCCACCCCCTCACCGAACACCATGGGTTCATCCCCCATGTTGCCGCTTGTCATCACAAGGGCATCAAAATGCCGCATCAGCAGGCAGTGAAGCGGAGTATAAGGCAGCATCACACCCAATCGGTTATTGCGGGGTGCAACGGAGGGAGCCAAAGCCGCACCGTCTTTTTTACGGAGCAGGACTATGGGCTTTTCCGCGCTGTTGAGCAAAGCCCGCTCCCGTTCATCCATCCGGCAAAAGCGCTCCGCCACGGTCAAATCCCGCACCATCACCGCAAAGGGTTTTTCGTAACGGACTTTTCTTTCACGAAGCAGCGCCACGGCAGCCTCGTTGGCGGCATCGCAGGCCAGATGAAACCCGCCAAGGCCCTTGATACCCACAATATGACCTTCCCGCAGCATCTGCTCGGCAGCCTGCAAGGGGTCATCCTTTTCCCCCGCCTTTGTCATAAAGAAAAGCCGGGGACCGCACACCGGGCAGGCAACGGGCTGGGCATGAAAGCGGCGGTCAGCAGGGTTTTCGTACTCCCTGCGGCAATCGTCACAAAGGGGAAAATCCGCCATAACGGTGGCGGAGCGGTCGTAAGGCAGGGCACGGATAATGGAGAAACGGGGGCCGCACTCCGTGCAGTTGGTAAAGGCGTAATTCTCACGCCTCTCCCCCGCCGTGTTGATTTCGTTCTTACAGGCATCGCAGATGCCCATATCGGGGCAAACAAAGGTTTCGGCAGGGCCTCCGTCACTCTCCGTCACGGAGAATCCGTCAAAATCCCGGTAGGGCAGCTCCTTTACCGTCACCCGGGTGATTCTGGCAAGGGGCGGCGGGCTTTGGCGCAGGCGGTCAAAAAAGGCATCCACTGCCCTCCGCTCTCCCGCCACCGTCACCGTAACGCCCTTTGCGGTGTTGCGCACAAAGCCGGAAAGGCGCAGCTGCCCCGCACTGCGCAGTAAAAATGGGCGAAAGCCCACACCCTGCACAATGCCGAAAATCTCCGCCTGCACACAACACTTCTCACTCATACTTTATTTCCCGATTCTGTCTGCCACAAAAGCGGCTACCCCGGCGCAGTCATACACGCCGTCTTTTTTGCCGGCATACAGCACTGCCGCATCGGGATGGATGCTTTTGATATTCTGAGTCATTTTCTCCACGCTCACATCCACAAAGGGAGCAAGGTCGGTTTTGGAGATAACCACGGCATCGGTCTTCACCATGGCCGTGGGGTATTTCAGGGGCTTGTCCTCCCCCTCGGCGGTGCTCAGCACCACCAGACGGAAATCCTCACCCAATGCAAAGGAGATGGGACATACAAGGTTGCCCACATTCTCGATAATCACCAAATCCAAATCATCCAAAGGCAGGTGCTCCAGCTGATGGTGCACCATGTGGGCATCCAGATGGCAGCCGCCGTCGGTGTTGATCTGACAGGCGGTGATACCCATTTTTTCGATGCGCTCGGCATCGTTGCGGGTGGCTAAATCCCCTTCAATCACGGCAATACGGAACCACTTTGCCAGAATGGGCAAAAGATTCTCCAGCAAAGTGGTTTTGCCTGAGCCGGGAGAGCCCATGATGTTGAGAGTACGGATGCCGTGGCTGTGAAGCAAAGCCTGATTTTCGGCAGCCAGCCGCTCGTTAAAATCGGTTAAATCCGTGTTTACGTCAATCTGCATTTCACACATTTTTCATTCCTCCGCTATTTCGCATTCCATATTCTGAACAAATACCTCTTCCCCGCCCAGAACGGTAAAGTGCCCGCTTCCGCATTGAGTACAGCGAAAGGGAAAGGCCGCACATTCGTAAGCGGTGCCGCAATCCCCGCACAGCAGGCGGGCGGGGGCTTCGTTCATCACCAGAGCCGCCCCCTCCAGCGGGGTGCCCCGGCTCATGGAGGTGAATGCAAACTCCAGCGCCCCGGGCAGCACCCCGGCCAGCAGACCGGCGGTTACGGTGACGGTTTTTACCCGTTTCACCCTTTGCCCCTGCAAAGCACCCAGGCAAGCGCCTATCAGCCCCTTGGCAAGCGCCGTTTCGTGCATTCCTTTCCCTCCCTAAAAATGTACAATAAGCCGCAGTCGTTACAGACAGCGGCTTTAATGCGGGTATTCTATCACTTTCATCTATATAAGTCAATACCGCGCGCGAGAGAGCGGAAATGTTGAACATATTATTGACAGAATGGGGGAAAATGGTTGTGCATTTGGTTCCTTGACGAATGGCGAAAACCGGCGGTATAATGTTTGGCTGTAATCATCCTTTCGAAAGGTCGTAACAGTATGGAACCTATTCTTTGTCTTGGCATTGCACTGGCCGCCGCCCTGTTTATGACAAGGCTTACAAAGCCTCTGGGGCTGCCCTCCGTCACCGCCTACCTGATTGCGGGCATTCTCATAGGCCCCTATTGCCTCGGGCGTCTGGGCATTGCCGGTCTCGGCTTTACCGATGCCGAAAATGTGCAGAGCTTTGAGATGGTAAGCAGCATCGCACTGGGCTTTATCGCCTTTGCCATCGGCAACGAATTCCGCCTGTCACAGCTCAAAAAAATCGGTGGGCAGGCCACCTTCATCGGCATTTTTCAGGCCGTGGTCGCCACCCTGTTTGTGGATGCCGCCCTTATCGGCCTTCACTTTATCATAGGCGATAAACTGCCCCTCTCTATGGCCGTCACCCTTGGTGCCGTAGCCGCTGCCACCGCCCCTGCTGCCACCCTGATGGTTGTGCGCCAGTACAAAGCCAAGGGCCCTTTGACTGATTTGCTGCTGCCCATTGTTGCCATTGATGACGCCGTGGGTCTGGTGGTGTTCTCCGTTTCCTTCGGCATTGCCAAATCGCTGGAAAGCGGTGTGACCGATATCAAGGCCATCATTCTGGAGCCCGTTGCCGAGATTATCGCCTCCCTGCTTCTGGGTACCGTAATGGGCATCCTTTTCACCGTGAGCGAGCGTTTTTTCAACTCCAACAGCAAGCGTCTGACCCTCTCCATCACCTTTGTGCTCATCACCGTTGCCCTCTCCATGCTGAAGTTTGAAATCGGTGGTATCAAAATCGGTTTTTCCGCCCTGCTTGTGTGCATGATGCTGGGCACCATGTTCTGCAATCTCTGCGATTTCTCCGCCGAAATCATGGACAAAACCGATAAATGGACCGTGCCCCTGTTCGCCCTGTTTTTCACCATCAGCGGTGCGGAGCTGGAGCTGAATGTGTTCACGGACTGGGCCATTGTCAGCGTTGGTATTGTTTACATTATTACCCGCTCGGCAGGCAAATATTTCGGTGCCATGGCAAGCTGCAAAATGGTGAAATGCCCCGAAAAAACAACGAAATATCTGGGCATCACCCTGCTGCCGCAGGCAGGCGTTGCTCTGGGCATGAGCGTAACCGCCATGGAGCTGGGCGAGGTAGGCCGGCTGATTCGCAACATCGTTCTTTTCTCCGTTCTCGTCTACGAAATCGTGGGCCCCATGCTCACCAAAATCGCGCTGACAAAGGCCGGCGATATCACGGAAAAGCCGGAGGAAAAAAAGCGCAAAAACCGCACGGCTCCTCAAAAAGTTTAACATTCAATACATATGCAGAACACGGCCCTCTCCGCAGCGGGAGAGAGCCGTGTTTTTTGCAATTACATTTTGAAATATTGTATCACCTGAAGAACGACATTTTGTCAGTCGTTTTCCTTCAAAACGGAGGCAAATCAGTCCTGAATCACCCGTGCTTCGGGGGAATAAATGACCAGCAGCGTTCCGTCCGCCACGCTGATTTCGGCGGGGCAGCCGGTGAATTCATTGCTCACCCCTATGGGGTAATCGTTTCGCATTTCGTAGCCGTTCAGGGTGTATTTCAGCCCCTTTTCGCACACCCCCGCGCTGCTCTCCTTCAGGGAGAAAACGGAAACATATCCCTTTGAATCGCCATCAAACCGTATGGCGGCATTATGGATGACCGTCATGATTTCCTTCTCGCTTATCAGGAAGCCCCGGGCCCCTTCCTCCGCCAGCATCACAAGGGTCTGGATGTTGGCAAAGGTGTGAGCGGTGCGCCCGCCCGTGGCGCCGTAGATATGGAACTCATTGCAGCCCCGCTCAAGCCCAAGCCTTACGGCCTCCAGCGTATCCGTTTCGTCCTTTACGGGATTCAGGCGAATCACCTGCCCCTCTGTGGGAGCATCGGCGGAATCAAAATCCCCTATCACGATTTGAGGGGTGACACCCCATGCCGCGGCGTGCTGCCACCCGGCATCGGCGGCAATCACCGTGCCCTCGGGCAAATCCGGCTTTCGGGCAGGGTATTCCCCCGCTGCAAAAATCAGGCACCGTTTTGTTTTCATCTGCTTTTCACCCCTTCTTGTGATACCATTATAGCCCTTTTCTTCCGTTTGTCAAAGCCGGGATTCCGGCTATTTTTATTATCATGTAAAAAAAACTTGTTATTCCGTTTTTATTGTGCTATGATTGAAAATGACATTTTTGGGAAAGGATATGATTTCACAATGAAGAAAACCACTTTGCGTATTACCGCACTGCTGCTGTCTTTGGTGATGCTCTTCTCCTTCGTGGGCGTGAGCGCCTCCGCCGAAGTTACGGCTCCCCTGCCCGTTGCCGAGGAAGCAACCGATTTCAGCTACCTTACCAACCCCGATTGTGACCCCTCCGAATTGAGCAACGCCGTGGTTGTGCCCGGCCTGTTTCAATCCTGCGTTCGCCTTTACAACGATGACGGCACCCTTGCCACAAACAGTGACGGCGAAGTATACGAAGGCCCCTTCTTCCTGGAGAGCACCGGCGACATCGTGAAGTTCGCCCTCAAAAAGGCTCTTCTTCCCCTGCTGCTGACCCTCATCACCCAAAAGGACTGGGGCAACTGGCTCACCAAATCCGTAGGTGACGCTCTGGGCGCCATCCTCGGCGGCAAGGTTGCCAGCGATGCCAACGGCAACTTCCTCTATAATGTTAAAGCCGACTACTACGATGACTGCGTAGCCAATCTTTCTCAGGAAGATAAGGATTACATCTATGACCAGATTCCTCTGGCCGATTACGCCGCCATTGCCGGTGAAGACCATCTTTATTTCTTCAGTTATGTCAGCTTTGACAATCTGGACAGACTGAGCGCTCAGCTCTATGACCTCGTGAAGAAGGCTGCCAACGCCTCCCCCACGGGCAAGACCAACATCGTGCCCATCAGCCAGGGCGGCTCTCTGTTCAACGCTCTCATCAACAACTACCCCGATGTAGGTCAGTACCTTGACCGCGTTATCTTCATCGTTCCCGCTCTGGACGGTTCCACCATGCTTGGTGAAATCTTTGAGAAGGGTTTCATCGATGACAACCAGGCCCTGTATAAGGAGATTTTCCCCGTTCTGCTTGAGGATGACGACACCCCCTTCCTTGGCGACATCGTAAACCTCGCCCTTCGCATTCTGCCCAACGATGTGGTAAACAGCATTCTTGACAACGGCGTTGACCAGCTCATTGAGCAGGGCTTCAAGTATTCCACCTGCATGTGGGGTCTTGTTCCCTCCGGCAACTACAAAGGCGCTGCCGACAAATACCTGAACACCGCCGCCGATGCCGTTATCCGCGCCCAGACCGACAAATACTATCAGGCACAGGTCAACTCCAACGCCAACATCACCAAGCTGATGAACGACTACTCCGTGGAAGTGTTTGACATTGTGGATTACAACTCCGCCCTCTACCCTCTGTGCGACAGCTGGAAGAGCGTGAATGCCGACGGTATCATTCAGATTTCCTCCACCTCCATGGGTGCCACCTCCGTTGCCGTTGACAAGCAGCTTCCCGCCGGTTATGTGCCCGCCAAGGGTTCCAAATATGTGGACAAATACAATCTGGTTGATGCCGGTACCGGTCTGCTGCCCGACAACACCTTCTATTTCCACAATCAGAACCATGAAAGCACCGCCCGCAACGACGTTATCCTGAAGCTGGCCGTCAGCCTTATGACCGACTACAACTTCACAAGCATTGATTCCTATCCCGACCGTTATCCCCAGTTCAACGAAGGCCGCAACAGCCGCGATGTCATCAACATGATTGCCCGCGCCGAGGCTATCGACACCTCCACACTGGATGCCGCCACCGCTGCCGCTCTGGATAAGGCTCTTGCCGCCGCCAAAGCCGAGATGGCAAGCACCGTAGTCAGCCCCAACTTTGACAAAATCGAGCAGGCACTGAGAGATGCTCTGACCGTAGCACAGGGCGGTTCTCTGGAGAAGACCACCGAGGAAAAGATTTCCGATGCTTTCACTACCGGCTTTACAAAAGTGATGAGCGGCATTACCGCCGTTATGTTCAACTTCTTCGGCGGCCGCGGCTTCTCCGACATCGTGTTTGAATTTGTTTCTACCGTGCTCAAGGCCATCTGAATACCGTAACATACGGCGAACGGTTCGCCGTGTTCCCCGACCTTTTCAATCCCGAGGCAGTTCGCTGCTTCGGGATTTTTTATCATCTTGTATATCTGCTTTCGCTTTTAATTGACTATCTTTTTTTATTGTGGTATTTTTATTTTATATTCTTCTGTACATCAATTTTTTTCCCGTGAAAGGAGTACCCGCCCCATGAAAAAACGCCTTTGTTCCCTCATCGCCGTTGTACTCTCGGCTGCCCTGCTCTTGGGTGTTATGCCCCTCTCCGCATTCGGTCAGGAGTCGGCGCTCAACGTTACCGTGGCCTCCGATATCCACTACCAATCCTTCGTCGATACCGGCGCTTTGGAGGATGTGGAGCGTGAGGATGCGCTGATGAAAGGGCTGCAAAACCCCGATATGTATTACTACGCCTCCCAGCAGGGGCAGATGAATTTTGAATCCCGTGCCATCACCAAACAGATGCTGGCCGCCTTTGCCGCCTCCGATGACCCCTACCTTTTCATCTGCGGCGACCTGACCTGCGGCGGCCGTCAATCCCATCTGGAAATGGCTCAGCTTTTAAAGGAGACCGAGGAAGAAAGCGGCAAACAGATTTATGTCATTCTCGGTAATCACGACTGTGCCTCCGCAAGCTCCGACACCAAAATCTCCATGGAGGAATTCAAAACGATTTATGCCGATTTCGGCTACAACGAAGCTGTTACCGTTGATGATGCCTCCGCCTGCTACACGGCGGATTTGCCCGAAAACTTCCGCCTGATGGCCATTGATTCCTGCATCTACGGAAAGGATGACGGCGAGGTCAACAAGGATGAAATCACATGGATTCGTGCCCAGATTGAGGCTGCCGAGGCCGAGGGAAAAACCCTGATTGCCATGATGCACCACAGTCTGCTGCCCCACTATGAAGTGCAGCCCATGATTGATGACTACGAGAATCTGGCAAACCTTCTCGGGGATGCCGGAGTCACCTATGTGCTCACCGGGCACATTCACGCCAACGATATTTCCTCCGCCGTTACCAAGGGCGGCCGCACCGTGTACGACATCCAGACCGGCTCCCTGATTACCTACCCTTGCCCTTTCCGCCACATCACATTCAGCCAAAATGCCATCAACATCTCCACCGAATATGTTACCTCCATTGATGAAAGCGACCTGCCCACCGGCTACACCGACGAGCAGCTTAATGCCATAAGAGCGGATTTCCCCGCCTTTGCCAAGGGCTTTTTTGAGGCGGGCATGTGCCGCTGGCTCAACCGCTATATCGGCTCCGCCGTAAAGCTGGGCAAAACCTTAAAGATGGATACCGAATCCCTTGCTTATAAAGCGCTCAATTCCCTGATGCTCAAAATCGGCGATGCCCTTGCCCTGCCCATCTATGATGACGGCACCACCCCCGGCACAGCCGATTCCATTGAGGAAATTGCCGAAAACGCCGGCTATACGCTGCCCAAAAGCGACTACTCCCGGGTGTATCAGTTGGTGGCGGCGGTCATGAGCGGCTTCTTCTGCGGTGACGAAGCACCCACGGTAAAAACCACCGAGATTCCTCTGGCAATCGCCTGCGTCAGAGCATGCCTTGCCCACTGCATTGCCAACATGATAAGCGGCGGCAAGGGAACCGAGGGCATCAACGCCCTTGTTAAGGAATTGACGGGTGCCTCCGTTACCGACCGCATGGTGGGCTCTTTGGCCAACTTCAATTTTGCCGATAACGCAGCCAACCTGCTTGTGGATGCCATTCTGGAGCCTCTGCTGGCAGGACTCAGCTGCGATTTGAGCGACCCCGCCGATCTGAACCTGACCCTGCCCGGCTACGGGGAAACAGGAGCCCCCGCCAACACCCTGCCCCTGACATGGTGGCAAAAGGTGCTTCGCTTCCTGAAAGCCTTCTTCGGCAGCCTGCTGAGCAGTATTCTGCACACCAATCCGTAATCCGCTGCTTATATTTGATTTGTTATCAATTTGCCATTTGCAATAAACATAAGGAGGAACAGTATGAAAAAACGCATTCTTGCCCTGATTCTTTGCCTGACTCTGGCTCTGGGCTGCACCGTGCCTGCCTTCGCACAAAGCGAGGTCTGCACCTGCGGCGATGCCCCTCTCATCTATGTTGGCCCTCTCGGCAATAACGACATTGTGCGCGATGCCGGCACCGAGGACGAAACCGTTCTTTTCCGCATCCCCACCAAAACCATTCTGAATCTGGTAGCAAAAGTTCTGCCCGCCCTTGCCGTGTTCGGCATCACCCACAACTACGACAATCTGGGCGACAAGCTGATTCCCGCCCTCAATGACGCTTTCGGCGACATGGCGCTGGACGGTGACGGCAACTCCAAGCCCAATGTTACCAGCACATGGGACTGGCCCACCGACAAAACCCACGGGCAGGGCCGGGACTACTACTTCCACTATGATTGGCGGCTTGACCCCATGGAGGTCGCCGACCAGCTTCACGATTTTGTGGAATATGTTGAAGAACTGACGGGCCATGATACGGTGAAATTCCGCGCCTCCTCCATGGGCGGCGTGGTAACCATGGCCTACTTTGCCAAATACGGCTACAGCGATGTGGAAGCCTGCGTTTTCCAGTGCTGCCCCCTGCAGGGCACCAATGTGGCAGGTGAACTGTTAAGCGGTCAGATTGCCCTGAACGGCAAGGCCCTGCTCACCTACGGCAGTCAGGCCTTCCCGCCTGCGGATGCCGAGGGTATTCTGCTCCACTTCCTGTTCAATATTCTGTATTACAGCGGCACCGTGGATGCAGTCATGAATTTCGGCGGCAAGCTGCTTGACAATCTGGCGGACCGTATTTTTGAGGAAATGCTGATTCCCTCCTTCGGCACCCTGCTGGGTCTGTGGAGCTTTGTGCCCGATGCCTATTATGACCGTGCCAAGGCCAACAGCCTGAACCCCGCCACACAGGCAGGCCTGATTGCCAAGGCCGACGACTACCACTACAATGTGCAGTGCAAGGCTGAGCAGATTCTGACCGGCGCCGTGGATGCCGGTGTGCGTGTGATGATTGTTGCGGGCTGCGGCATGCAGCGCACTCCTCTGGTGCCCGACACCATGCATTGGGACAGCGACTGCACGGTAGATACCTGCTACGCCTCCGCAGGGGCAACGGTTGCCCATCTGGGCAGCACCCTCCCCGCCGGTTACACTCAGGCCGTAGATGACGGTCACAACCACATAAGCCCCGAAAACACCATTGATGCCTCTACCTGCATTCTGCCCGAGCGCACATGGTTCATCAAGGGCATGCTTCATGCCAACTGCCACGACGGCATCAGCGCCCTCTACGCCAAGGTACTTTACAGCGAAGAGGACTTTACCGTTTGGTGTGACCCCAATTATCCCCAGTTTTTACAGAACGACAAGCCCAACCTGCGTGTAATTCCCATGGGCAACTTCGCCCCCGGCGCTTCCGCTCCTGCCGTTGAACCCGGCAGCAGCTTTTATGATTTCTATACTAAATTTGTCAGCCCCGTGGAGGATGCCTTCCTCGGTTTGCTTGACTGGGTGCGCATGGACTAACCGATAATATATCAGCATATTTCAACCCGGGCACAGAGGTTCATCTGCGTGCCCGGGTATCTTTTTACCGTGAACCGTAAAAAAAGAGCCTTCAACGAAGTGAAGACTCTTTTGGTTATATTTGTTGTAAACAGAATCAGATTTCGGGGATTTCGATTTCAATCTCATGACCCAGCTCGGCAGAACGGGAGATACCGTCGATAATGGCCTGATTGTAAAGAATCTGGGAGCAGGGCACGGGAGCCTCGCCGCCTTCCTTCACAGCATCAACAAAGGAGCGAATCTTGATATCGAAGCAATCCTTGGAATTCTTCTTCTCGGCGATTTCGGTCTGAACCTGATTGCCGGCAACCTCGTGGTAAATCACCAGAGGGCCGCCGATGCTGCCGTTCCAGCACTCGGTGGAGGGAACACGAACGGAGCCCTTGGTGCCCATGATGATGGTGTCACCGGGAGTGTCAAGGTTCATTGCCCATGCAATGCGGAAGTCAAGGATGATGTCGCCCTCAAGGCGGATAAAGCCTGCTGCAAAGTCATCCACGCCGAACACGTCGTGATGCTCATAATCGGGGCTCTTGCCGAAATAATCGGATTTGTAACCGGTAACGGTCAGGGGCTTGGGATAGCCGATGGAGTTGAGCCCCATGCCAAGGGAGTAGCAGCCGATATCGCCCAGAGCGCCGAGGCCTGCGGTATCCTTCTGGATGAAGGAGGTGCCGAAGGGAGTGGGGATGCCTCTGCGGCGGCCGCCGCCGGTCTGGATGTAATAGATTTTGCCCAATTCGCCGCTCTGGCAAATCTTTTTGAGCATCTTCATGTTCTCATCAAAACGGGGCTGGAAGCCGATGGAAAGAACGGCGTTGTTTCTCTTCTCTGCTCTGCAGATTTCCACAGCCTCATCCAGAGTAACGCACATGGGTTTCTCAAGCAGCACGCTTACGCCGTGGTCAAGGGCATAAATCGTACACTCGGCATGGGTGGCGTTGTAGGTACAAACGCTGACGGCATCCACATTGGCGTTATCAATCAGTTCCTTATGGCTGGGGTAGAATTCCACATTCTCCACACCGTAGCGCTTGCAGAAAGCCTCTGCCTTGCCGGGAATCAAATCGGCGGCAGCCACGATTTCAACATCGGGGCACTTCTGGTAGGCCTTCACATGAGCCTCGGCAATCCAACCGGTGCCGATAATACCCACGCGAACCTTGCGGTTGGTGTCGATTACTTTTTCTTCGCTGTTATCCTCTTTGAATTTGTCAAGAATACTTCCCATAATTACACCTCTTTTTATTCATCAGGCAGCGGGCCGGAAAACCCGTCTGCCAAAACTCCGTTAGTATGGAATCGCTTTTCGGGATGATTACCAACCCATGGAATTCAGGTATTCGCGGCTGAGCTTGACGGATTCCAGACGGCTTTCGCCCTTGGAGGGTTCGTCCTGCTCCACAACCACCCATTGGCTGCCGGCCTCTTCGCAGGCTGCCAGAATCTCGCCGAAGTCCTGCTCGCCGTAGCCCACGGGGCGGAAGCAGAAGGTGCTCTCCCCTGCATCCTCTTCCTCATCAATACCGATGAGCTTATAGAGCGTGCCGGCCTTGCCGTTTTCGCCCATCTCAAAATCCTTAAGATGCACCACGGGGGAGCGGCCGCTGTATTTCCTGATATATTCGGCAGGGTTCTCACCGGCCACATTCACCCAGCAGGTATCCAGCTCGGTCTGCAGCAAATCGGCGGGAACGGTATCGTACAGCACATCCAGCGCATATGCATCGCCCTGCTTCACAAACTCGAAATCGTGGTTATGGTACAAAAGCTGAATGCCCAGCTTCTTGGCGGCTTCGGCAATCTTTTTGATGCCCGCAACCGTGTTGGCCCAACCGTCCGTGCCGGGGCGGCACTCCTCGGTCAGGTAGGGCACGGCCACATATTTGCAGCCGATTTCGGCATAGTCGGCCAGCACCTTGTCGGGGTCGGCCACCATATCATAGTAGGGCACATGGGCGGAGATGGGAACGATATCCGCTTTTTCGCATATGGCCTTGACCTCGGCTCCCGTTTTGCCGAACAAACCGGCAAATTCCACGCCGTCGTAGCCCATTTCTTTCATTTTCAGAATGGTGCCTTCAAAATCCTCTTCCATCTCGTCCCTGACGGAATACAACTGAACAGCAACAGGAAGTTTCATACGCTTTCACTCCTTATCGGGCAGCAGAAAAACTGCCTATATCGTAAATATAGTAGCACATCCGCAGTTAAGATACAAGATATATTTGTGTTTTTCTTATTCGGCATTCCACATTTTTTCCAGTATCTCGGCGGCGGAGCCCACCATCTCCACGCAGGGGCGCTTGTGGAAATACTCCGCATTGCGGGGAGAAGGCACGGGAGTGCTTTTCCCCTCGCCCAGCAGTTCCTTGCACACAATGGCGCCGTTGCGGGCACGGAATTGCTCCGCGGCCTGCTGAATCTCGGCATACAAATTCCCCTTGGCAGCCGTATCGGTGGGTTCATAATAGCCCCGTCTGGCACTGATGGCAAGGGCCATGCCCGTTACCGCACCGCACACCTCGCGCAGGCGGCCGACCCCGCCTCCGAGGCCTGCTGCCAGCATCAGAGCCGTCTTTTCGTCCACGCCCAGTTCCCCGGCAAAGGCCCCGAACACGGCCTGCGAGCAGTTGTAGCCCTCCTTAAACAATGCCTCTGCTTTTTCACGATGTGTCATTTTCGCACCCTTCCTTTTCTTTCCATATTTTAAAGAAATCATTAAAATTTTAAAAAACTATTCCATTCTTGCCATGCTTATGCTATAATCCACCTGTATATAAGGGGCTTTCTGCCCTCACTTCATTAAAAACGGAGGATATAACAAATGAAAACACTCAAAAAATCATTGGCTATGTTCCTGGCAGTGCTTTGCGTTTTCACCGCCTTCAGCGTAGCAGGTTCTTCGGCAGATGTCAATATCACAATGACCGCAAGAAATGCCGACAAAATCGTTTTTTCCATCATCGGTTACAGCGATTATGATTTTTGCTGCGTGCCCAAGGGCACAGCCAAAACCGGTGTTCCCGACACCACCTGGGCTGCATGGAATACCAACTGCTTCTCCGACAACACCGAGGGCAGCAAAAAGTGCGGCATCGAAGTAACCAAGTCCATGCTTGAGGCCATGTACGAAAACGGCGAAATCAGCGACGAATACGTTGTTTACGGCCGCCGTCTGGAGGGCACCAACTCCTACTCCTACGCCAACGAAGCTTCCGCTTTCCGTTTTGCTCCCGTGGCTCCCGTTGTTACCGCCAAAACTGAAAACACCGTTACCGTAAAAGAGGTTGAGGGCTGCGTTTACAAGTGGGAATACTACAACCCCGAAACCAAGATGTTCAAAAACGGCATTTCCGCCCCCGAAAAATCTGAGCCCACACTGGACGACGAGTGGCAGACCTCCAATGTGCTTACCAACATTGAGGCCGGCAAAACCGTTGCCGTGCTGATTCGCTACTCCGGCACCGCCGGCTCCGACATCAAGTCAAGCTTCGCCACCTACACCGTTGTTACCACTCTTAAAAAGGCTCCCAACAAGCCCGCTACTCCCAAGCTTGTGAGCTTCACCAAGAGCACCATCAGCGTTACCCTGACCGAGGAATTCCCCGTTGAATTCTCCATTGACGACGGCAAGACCTGGGCAGGTAAGTCCTTCAAAAACAGCGACGGCACCTACACTTCCACCCACACCTTTGACAAGCTTCAGAAATCCACCATGTACTCCATCATCGCCCGCGGTACCGTTACCGAGGATCAGCTGGTAGGCGAGAGCAGCAAGCCCGCACTTACCGTTAAGACTGCTGACCGCGACAAGTACCTTTGCGATGTTTATGCCAGCACCGTTGAGCTGCCCGGCGATGAAATCAAAGCCGGCAACACCGCCACTCTGGTTGCCAAGGGCGATGCCGCCGACGGTCAGCCTCTTGAGGGCGACACCCGCTGCGTTCCCATCTCCTGGATTGCCAAGATGGGTGATGCCAAATTGGATGAGGGCACCTGGGCCACCAAGGATGCCAAGCAGACTGCCGAAATCAAGACCACAGCCGCCAAGGATGCCAAATACAGCGGCACCGTGAATGTTACCGTAACCTTCCAGAAGCAGGAATATGCCAACGGCGAGTGGCACGATTTGACCCAGTCCACCAACAGCAGCACCTTCAATGTAAAGAAATTCAGCATTTTTGATTACATCTTCGGCGTTCTGAATGCTGCCCTTCAGCTTATCTTCAACGGTATCAGCACCATCACCAATTTCATCGTGGGTCTGGTTACCAAATAATTACCCCTTCAAACGGCAAAGCCCGCCTGTGAACATACAGGCGGGCTTTTTCGGTGCGGTGCTGCGGAAAAATATCTTCGATGATGCCGCACAAACCGATTTCATCTGTTTGCGCCGACAGTATAACACAAGCACAAAGCCCGTACCGGTCCACAAAAACCGGTACGGGCTTTGATTTTGCATCTGTTATGCGTTTTTGATGCAGTCCATCAAATCGCCTACGGTGCGCAGGGAACCGAAAACACTGTTGGGAACGGATACGCCGAATTCATTTTCGCAGGCGGAAACCACGCTTACGATATCCAAAGATTTCATGCCCAGTTCACCGCGCAGGGTTGCTTCCTCGGTAACGTTCTCGGGCTCAACGGCTACATATTCGCAAATAATCTCTTTCAACTTATCCAGCATTTTTTTATTCTCCTTATACCTTATTTCCCTTGCGCTTTAATTTACCGCTTGCAGTGCGCTCAAAGGGTGTCGTTCTGATTTTAATCGAAGAAATAATGTGAGAGGCCTTGGCGGTGGCGTTCATTTCCGTTACCAGCTGCTCCAGCGTACGGCGGATATCACCGTCGCTGATTTCGCTGTTGTAGTCGGGGAAGAACTCAGCCACAATGGTATCATCCTCGCCGTAAACCATAACATCCTTCACAAGAGGGCAGCCGTCAAACTTTTTCTCGATTGCCTCGGGCGATACATTTTCGCCGTTGGAAAGGATAATCAGATTTTTCACGCGGCCGGTAATAAAGAGCTGCCGGTCGTCGGTCAGCACACCGATATCCCCTGTTTTGAGCCAGCCGTCCGGGGTGAACATCTCTTCGGTCTCCTGAGGCATTTTGTAATACCCCATCATAACCGTGGGACTCTTTATCTGAATCTCGCCGTTTTGAATGCGGCCCTCGCATACATCAATCAGCCGCCCCACGGAGGAACGGGCAGCGGCGTTATCGGGCACCGAAATGCGGCAGCCGGCCTCTGTCATACCGTAGCCCTGACGAAGGAAAATGCCGTATTCGTCAAAGCCTTCAATCAGTGAGGGGTCAAGGTAGGCCCCGCCGGAAATCAGATATTTCAGATAACGCCCAAGCACCTTCTGCGCACATTGGCGGGGAGAAAGGTCGGGGTTTCTTGTTTCGGTCATCTTGATGCGCCGCAGCAAAAAATCGGCCATCACGGGCACACAGCGCATAACACGGGGTTCAAAAACCTGAAGGCATTTTTCAAGATTTCTGGTGTCAGGGCAAAGGCAGACCTGCAGGCCGTCCTTCAGATTCTTCAGGTAATCGCCGGTAAAGCAGAACACATGGTGCATGGGCAGCACGGAAAGCGCCACGTCATTCTCACGGAACACATCGGTCATGAAGTCTTTATACATGATGTTGCCGGTGAGAGCAGCCATGGAGAGCATAACGCCCTTTTTCACGCCCGTTGTGCCGGAGGTGTAAATGATGGCGGCAAGCTCGTTCACGTCCAAATCAAACTCAGACAAACCGGCAAACTCGGAGTGATTGCCGTAGGCGGAATAGATGTTTTCCGCAGCCTCGTCAATATTCTCGAACAACTCCACCTTGGGGCAGAGAGATTTTAACTCATCAATATTGTCGCGGTAGTTGTCGCCGTAAAGCACCACATCCACATCGGCACGCTCCAGCAGGGAGGCTGCCTCCCTGGGGGCCACATCGGGGGCAAAGGGCAGCGCCACATTACCGCTTATCAGCACACCCGTTAAAAAGGTGATGTAGTTGTAATCCGTTTTGGCAATCAAAGCAACGTGCTTTTTATCGAGGGAAAAACTCCTTAAACGGCGGCAGACTGCCAAAGAATCGGTGCGCACCTGAATATAACTTTTTTCAATTATTTTGTCACCGTCAAGATACTTGATGAAAGGCGTGGTGCCGAACCGTTTGGCACCGTCATCCAGCAGCTGCCTGACGGAGGGGGCAACGAATTCACTCATGAACGAATCCTGTTCTTTCCTGAAAAGGAACGGAGCACAGCATGGTGCAAACCATTCCCTCCCATTTTTCAATACGCTTTACTATATAATAAGAGAAGCAGAATTGCAACCCCAAAATGGCCAACTTAATAAAAGATTAAGAGTTTAAAGCAATATAACCGGCACATGCGGCGGCGGCAGAGCGCAAATCCTCGCGGGCCGTGGGCAGCACCGTTTCAAAGGGCAGATGGCGGGGATTGCTCTCGAACACGGCGGCAAGACCGTGACACTCACCGACGGGCAATTTCGAGATACCCACCAAAGCAATCACGGGCACCTGCCCCGCCCGGCTCATTACTCCGTCAATTACCTTGCCGCAAAAGCTCTGGTCATCCAGCGCGCCCTCACCGGTAATAATCCAATCGGCGCCCCGTACCGTTTCGTCAAAGGCGGCGTAGTCCAGCACCGTATCAATGCCCCGCCGCAGCTTGGCACCAAAAAAGGCCACAAGCCCGGCTCCCAGCCCACCGGCAGCACCTGCCCCGGGGAGGGAAGCAACCGATTTGTTGTATTTGGATTGCAGAATACCGGCAAAATGGCGGAGTCCCGCATCCAGCCGCTCCACATCCTCTTCCGAAGCACCCTTTTGCGGTGCATACACATAAGCGGCTCCGTTTTCGCCGTACAGGGGATTTTTTACATCGCAAAGCACCGTGATGTCACGGGGCTGAGGAAACAGGATGGATTCAATGTTACACAATGTATCGCCTGTGGGCACAAATACCTTTCCCGAAGCATCCCGGAATTCGGCACCCAATGCCGCCGCCAGGCCGCAGCCGCCGTCATTGGTGGCACTGCCGCCTATGCCGATGACAAAGTGCTTTGCACCCCGTTTTTCCGCCTGTGCCATCAGTTCCCCCACGCCGAAAGTCGTGGTGGCCCCTGCGGATTTCGGCTGAGCCAAAGGAAGCCCCGCGGCCTGCGCCATCTCAATCACAGCCGTGTCGCCTTTCAGTAAAAAGGAAGCCGATACCTTTTGAAAATTGGGGCCTGTAACGGGCACGGTAATGCGCTCACCGCCGAAAAAGGCGGCAAAGCAATCCAATGTCCCCTCCCCGCCATCGGCCACGGGCACAGCAATCACCCGGGACTCGGGCATCGCCTTTTGCAACTCTTCACATACAATGGCCGCCACCTCGGCCGCGGCAAGGGAACCCTTGAAGCTGTCGGGAACCACTGCGATTTTCATAAGGGTGCCTCCTTTCAGGCAAATTCAGCCGCCGCAAAAAAAGCGGCGGCTGAAACTTAAAAAACTTTATGCCAACTGAATTTTCAGAGTTTTCAGTTCAAAGGGCTTGAAATTCAGCGCAAGCTGATTGCCGTTCAAAGTAATCTCACCCTCGTCCTCCTCCAGCAGGTTGCATTCGCAAACCCCGGCGGCGTTCACACCCAGGGTCAGGGTGCAGGGCGTTGCCTTGTTCCATGTTTCATACATACGCACAATCAAAGCATTGCTGTCCTCGGCCTTCTTCACGGTTTCGATAATGATGTTATCCTTATCGGCACCAATCAGGGAGAAAGCGGCAAATTCGCCGGCAGGCTGTGCCTCCACGCGGGTGCAGTAAAGGGGTACATTCAGGTTACCGCCCTCCGCCACAACATCGGAGGTATTGACCGCACCGCTGTGGGGATAAATGGCGTAGGTGAACAGGTGACGCTCTCTGTCCTGATCGGGGTTGGGCTCGGTGGCACTGCGCAGCAGGGTGGGCTTGATGTGACCCTCTTTAATCGACCAGCCGTACTTACAGTCGTTCAAAACGGAAAGACCGAAGCCGTTATCGGAAAGGTCGGCCCAACGGTGGCCGCAGGCCTCAAACTGGGCGAAATCCCAGGTGGTGTTGTTGTGGGTGGTGCGCTCAATGTTGCCGAACTGGATGTCGTAGGTGGCCTTGACGGTGTTCACATCCACGGGATAATCGGCCTTCAGGGCAATATTCTTCTCTTTCCAATCCACATCATAGGCCACGTCAATGCGGGCGGTGTGCGGATAGAAAATGAAATACTGGCAAATGGTGGAGAGATTGAAACGGCGGGTCACCTTCAGCACGCTTCTTACAGCGCCCTGCTCCAACAGCTCCACACTCTGTACATCGTTGATATCCCAGCTCTTTTCGTCATAGTAGCACTTGATATCCCATGCCTCATACACATGGGAACGGTCCTCATAGGCAATCAGGCGGTTGAGCACCTCATTTTCGGGGGCTGCGAAGCGGCCGGACTCCTTATGGTACAGGGAGTCGATATTCATATCCCCGTCAAAAGAAAGCTTGTAGAAGGCGTTTTCCGCGCCTTTTTCGGATACCGTATAATCGGCATCAGCCACAGCATCGGTATTGGCCAAGCGGAAAGCTTTGAAGCCCTTGGCGGGTACATTCTCCGCCAGGAAGCAGAACTTGCCGTCAAAGGTCTTCTGGCAGGGCAGCACGGTGCCGTCCTCACGCACCACGGCGTTGAAGCCTGCAGGCAAATCGGTAATCACCACATCGCTGCGCATACTGCCCAGAGTGTTGAACACCACCAGAGCGGGGGCATCGGTTTTCACCTTGGCGGAAAGGGCTGCCAAAGCGTTCTGCACCATGGCTCGTCCGTCGGCGCCGATGGTCTCGTACTGTGCCTTGGAATCCTCGTACACCGGCTTGATGGAGGAGCCGGGGATAATATCGTGGAACTGGTTCAGAAGAATGATTTTCCAGCCGTCCAGAAGCTTTTCGGCGGGGTATTCGGTGCCGCACAGAATACCGGCGGTTTCGTTGAGGCACTCGGCATCCTGATAAAGCAGCTCACTCTTGCGGTTATATCTCTTGTTGCGGGCCTGAGCGGTCAAAGTGCCGCGGTGATACTCCAGATAAAGCTCCCCTGCCCACTTGGGAAGGCGCTTGCTGCCCTTTACCTCTTTGGCAAGGCGGTCAAAGTAGGAGCGTGAAAATTCAAACTGCATTTTGGGGCATCCGGGCACGCCCTCGGCCATGCGAAGGCCGTTTTCAATCATGCCGCGGGTAGGGCCGCCGCCGCCGTCACCGTGACCGTAGCAGCAAAGCACATTGCGGTTCAGATCTTTATTCGAATAACGGCGCCAACCGCCCAGCACGTTATCGGGGCGCAGGTTGGCATTGTAGGTGGTCTGATGGCCCTCGTTTTTGCAGGAGGTGCTGGGAATAAAGTGGGAAAGAATCTCGGTGCCGTCAATGCCCTTCCACATGAACGTATCATAGGGATGCTTGTCAAATTCACTCCACGAAATCTTGGTGGTCATAAAGTAATCAATGCCCGCTTTTTTCATAATCTGGGGCAGTGCGGCGCTGTAACCGAACACATCGGGCAGCCACATGATTTTGTTATCCACACCGAATTCCTGCTTGAAAAAGCGCTTGCCCACAAGGAACTGGCGCACAAGGGATTCACCGCTGATAACGTTGGTGTCACTCTCCACCCACATGGAGCCCTCGGCTTCCCAGCGGCCCTCCTTGACCTTCTGCTTGATTTTCTCATAAAGGTCGGGGTAATCCTGCTTTACAAAATCATATAACTGGGCCTGGGGGCTCATGAATTTGTAATCGGGATATTCCTCCATCAGGTTGATAACGGTGGCAAAGGAACGGCCCGCTTTGTCGCGGCTCTGACGAAGGCGCCATCTCCACGCCACATCAATGTGGGTGTGACCGATGGCGGAGGTGAGCACATCCATGCTCTTGCCGTAAAGTTCTTTGTGAATATAGGCGGAGGCGGCGCGCACGCTCTGCTTGAACACAGCCTCATCGGGGGTGCACATCTCCAACAGGTTAACGGTCTCATTCAAAGCCTTTACGATATCCACACGCTCAAGGGCATCGTGGTCATACTGGTGTGCCACATCCAGAGGCACTTCAAGGTCATAACAAAGGTCGCTGACCTCACGGTCAAACACCTTTAATGCGGAACGGAGCTGACCTTTTCCGATGAATTCCATATCATCGCAATAGGCATTCAGGGCAATATCAAAGGTTTCGCCGCCCTTGGCATTGTGACTCAGGAAAATGAAGGTGTGCCAGGGGTCGATGCCCTGCACGATTTCACCGTTTACAAATACGATAAACTGCTGGGCACGGCTGCGCCAGCCGTCATCGGGAAATACCGATATTTCGTACACAACCTCTTTACCTGCAAAACGCTCGGGCACGGTAACCGTCTGCTTAAACCAGCAATACTGCTCACGGTAGCCCCAGTAATCGTCTTTGCCGAAGGGAATCCACTCCCCCTCATTGATGTTGGCAATGGTGTTCTGCCCTTCACGGAACAGGAAATCCCCGCCGTCTTCACTGTCGGTGAAAATGCGGCGGCCGAGCATCTGCGTCATGCGGTCAACACGCTGTGCCAGCATTCTGCGCTCGTTGTTTTTATCCACAAAAGGAATATCAAAATGGCCCATTTGCTTTCTCCTTTCGTCACAATATGTTGTGATTCGCTACTAAACTATACCAAAATAAAAGGGTCGGGTCAACTGTTTTTTCATAAGATAATCTGCGAAAAAAGACAATTCCGGAGGGAGTCCGAAACCGGGTTTGAAAGGATATCCCGGTATCGCTTCCGGCGGCATATTCCGAAGATTTCCGACAATATTTTTTATTCTGTTTTGCCGCCGAACAGACTCCACGGGAAGCCGGAGGGCGGACTCGCCTGCCACACCGTTTTCTCTCCCGTAACGGGGTGAACAAAGCTGAGGGAGCAGGCAAACAGCGCCGTCTGCCCTCCCGGGCCCCCGTATTTGCGGTCACCGTACAGGGGATGCTTCCTGCCCGCAAACTGAACGCGAATCTGGTGGGTGCGCCCCGTGTGAAGCTTCACCCGCACAAGGCTCATGCCCTTGTTCTCCTCCAGCACGGTATAATCGAGCAGTGCCTCTTTCACCCCCGGCCGCTCTTTTTTTACAAGGAAGCTTTTGTTCTTTTGCGTGTCGTGATACAAATAATCCCGCATTTCTCCCGCAGGGGCATCCCATGTGCCGGAGCAGACCGCCAGATACTCTTTCTTGAATTCACCGGCACGAATCTGCTCGCTCAAAGCGGCGGCAGAGGCCTTGGTAAAGGCATACACCATAATCCCCGCCGTTTCCTTATCGAGCCTGTGCACGGTGATGGGCTCACGGCCGCATTGTGCGGCAATCAGCGCAGGCATATTGGGCTCTTTTTCACCGGCTTCGCTGATTACCCCCGGTGGCTTTAAGCACACAACAAGGGCTTCATCCTGCCATAACAGTTCCATGCCGTTCTCCTTCCCTTCAGCCGTGTTTTTCTGTATCATACCACATCCGGCAGAGCCGATTCAACCGAAAAAGTTTTTTCCCTTTTCTTATTGTGCAAAAGTGTTTTGTATGATATAGTCGAAGCAGTTGAAAAGCCGATGCAGGCGGAAGGGAGGTTACCGTGGAGGAGAAAAAGTCATTTCACAAGGGCTGGTATAAGCTGGACAATGCCGCCAAAATTTTCCCCGGGCAGAACTCCGCCAAATGGAGCAACATTTTTCGGGTAACCGCCGTTCTCAAGGAGCCTGTTGACCCCGAGATGCTGCAGAAAGCACTGTACCGGGTTATGCCTAGATTCCCCTGCTTTAAGGTCAAAATGAAAAACGGCTTTTTCTGGCACTATTTTGCCGAGAATGAAAAGCCCGCTCCCCCGCTGTGTGAGGATATCAAAAACCCCTGCCACCGCATTAAATTCAAAGAGAATGACGGTTATCTGCTGCGTGTGTATTACCTCGGCTGCCG